>JBBSQT010000007.1:0-21037 GCA_038243775.1 Actinomycetales bacterium
CCGGCTGGGGCTGACCCGGTTGCTGAGCAGTGAGATGACCACGCCGGCGTCCCTGTTCACGAGCAGCGAGGTGCCCGTGAAGCCGCCGTGCCCCCGCGCCTGGGCCCCGGCGGCCCCCATCCACGGCTGCTGGTTGATGCGCAGTCCCAGTCCGTGGCCAAAGCCGGGATCGGCCGGATCGAAGTGAGGTCCCAGCACCCGCGGCAGCTGGTCCCGCCACATCTCGGCGGCCAGTGCGGGGGACAGAATTCCCGGCAGCCCCTCGAGCAGCAGCTCCCCGAAGACCCGCGGTCCGTCGGCGGTGGCGAACATGCCCGCATTGCCGCTGAGCCCGCCCAGCGACCAGGCGGCCTCGTCGTGGACGATGCCGCGCACCAGTCCGCGGCGCAGCTGCGGCACGAATTCCGTGGGCGCGCTGAACTCCACCCGCGGTGTCCCGGTGACCTCCAAGGTGGGCAGCCGGTACAGCAGGCGCTCCTTGACCAGCTGCCCCCACGGCGTCTTCGTGACCCTTTCTGCGAGCGCCATGATGGTGTTGAACCCGGCACAGGAGTACTCAAACCGCGTCCCCGGGGGCGCCTCCAGCCGTGTCTCCAGCAGGTCCGCCATGAGCGCGGGCCGGTTGAAGCCGCGTCCTTCCGACAATGCGGCGTCCCAGCCCCGCCACTCCGACGGCAGCCCCGAGGTGTGCGTGAGCAGGTGCCGCAGCGTCACGGCCGTCTTCTCCCCGCGCCGGTAGGCATCCAGGTGACGCCCCACCGGCGCATCCAACTCCAGCCGTCCGTCGTCGACGAGGATCAGTGCTGTGACCGTGGTGAACAGCTTCGTCACCGAGGCCAGGTCAAAGAAGGTGTGGGGCCGGGCCGCACCGGCGTTGATGACCCGCAGGTCCTTCCCGGCAAGTGCGACGGCGCAACTCACGGCCGGTGCCACACCCTCCTTCACGGCCTGGTTCAGCAGGCGCCGGAGATCGCGCTCAAGGACTGCACTGGGGGAGGGGTGGGATGAGCTCATGGTGGGCACCGCCGTCGTACTTGGTAAATGGGGAGAGGACTTGGAGTGGGAGGGGAAATGGGTGGCTGGGAGGTGGGGACTACGTTGTGCCGGCGTCGATGGCGGCCGGCAGGAAACCGGCGTTCCCTGCCAGGAGGGCGGCGGCCTGGTCTGCGGGCAGGCCGGTCATGATGGACAGGATAGCGGATTTGGCGTGGCCGTTGGCCGCGGCGAGTGCGGCGGTGGCTGTGGCGGAATCGCATCCGGTGACGTGCATCAGGGTGCGTTCGCTGCGGGCATGGAGCTTGGCGTTGGTGGCGCGCAGGTCGACCATGACGTTTTTGTACGTCTTGCCGAGGCGGACCATGGTGATGGTGCTGATCATGTTCAGCACCAGTTTTTGGCAGGTTCCGGACTTCAGCCGGGTGGAGCCGGCCAAAAATTCCGGGCCCACCTCGATTTCCAGGGCGGTGTGGGCTGCGGCGCCCAGCGGGGAGTTGTTGTTGCAGGCAAAGCCCACGGTGTAGGCGTCCTGTGCGCGGGCGGCCTTGACGGCGGCGATGACGTACGGGGTGCGGCCGGAGGCGGCGATGCCCACCACGGAGTCGTTGGCGGTGAGGCTCAGTGCCGCCATGTCGGCGGCCCCGGCCCCCTCACTGTCCTCCGCGTTTTCCACCGCCTGGTTCACGGCCGCCTGGCCGCCGGCTATCACCCCGACCACCAGGGACGGGTCCGTGCCGAACGTTGGCGGGCATTCGCTGGCATCCAGGATGCCCATGCGCCCGGGGGTGCCGGCGCCAACGTAGATGAGGCGCCCGCCGCGGGACATGCGGGCGGCAATCTCGTCAATGATGGCGGAGATGATGTGCCGCTGTTGTTCAATCGCAGCGGGAACCAGGGCGTCCTGACTATTCATGGCCGCCACAAGTTCCTGCGTGGACAGGGCGGCCAGGTCCGGATAGTCCGGGTTGGCGGACTCGGTGACGAGCTGGCCGATCTGGGACCGGACGGCGTCGAAGGTGTTCTCAGGGGTGCTCACGATGTTCCTTCTGGCGTCGGGGTGGGGCGGCAGGGTGGTGGTGGGGCGTCGGGGTGGGGCGTCGGGGTGGTGGTTTGGCGGCTGTGCCGGCTAGGCGGATTCCAGGATGCGGACCACGGCCTGGGCCGTGACGGCGCTGAAACCGTGGGCGTGGACGGCGGGGAAGAGGGTGGGTGCAGCGGGGGCCAGTCCGGCGTTGATGCACACCGCCTGCGGGGCCGTGGCAAAGGCCAGCTCCAGGCTTTCCTGCTGCCCGGGGGAGTCGAGCGAGTCAACCAGGACCAGCACGGCGCCCCGGGCCTGCATCAAGGCAACTTCGAGTTCGGCACCGGAAAGCTCGGCTGCCTCCACCGCTGTCACGGCGTAGTGGTGCAGGGCGGTGGCGAGAAAGTTCTGGGTGGGGCCCGCCGCCATGTTGTGGCCGGTGCGGGCGTCGACCAGGGTGACCGGGCCGGCACCGCTGAGCACCGGGGGCTTGCCCGGCGCATCCCGGCGGCAGGCGCAGGCAGCGACGGAGACCCAGTCGACGCCGTCGTCCTTCTGCACGGCAACCTCACCGGCCGGAGCACCGGCGACCTCACCGGCCGGAGCACCGGCAACCTCGCCGGCGGTCCACTGCGCCAGGGCCTGCGCCCGGCCGGCCGCACGGCGCAGCACCTCCACGGGCAGTCGTCCGGAGAGTGCGGCGGCGTGCAGCGCGTCGTAGACCTCGGTGTAGCAGGCCTCGTCATCGCGGCCGGTGGTGTAGGCGTTGAGCGGGTTGCCCACGCAGAGCAGGTCGTTGCCGGCCAGCAGGGCCAGCACGCCGCCCTCGCCGGGGCCCACCGTGGCACGCACGGCGGCCATGTCCAGCGCATCGGTGATCAGCACGCCGTCGAACCCCATGCCGCGCAGCAGGGCAGCCGCCGCAGGGTTCAAGGTGGCGGGGGCCTCGCCCAGCTCGGGGATGATGATGTGCGCGCTCATCACGGACGCCACCCCGGCCTCCACCGCAGCGCGGAACGGCGGCAGGTGGAACTGCGCCATCTGCTCCATGGACAAATCCACGCGGGCCGGGTCCATGTGGGAGTCCGCCACCGTGTCGCCGTGGCCGGGGAAGTGCTTGGCGCAGGCGGCCACGCGCAGCTCCTGGATGCCGCGCACGGCAGCGGCCGTGTGGGCGCTGACCAGGGCCGTGTCGGCGCCGAAGGCGCGCACGCCAATGACGGGGTTGCGCGGGTTCGTATTCACATCCGCCACGGGTGCGATGGCCAGGTTGATGCCCGCGTTCCGGCACAACCGGCCAATGGCACGCCCGGCTGCCCGGGTGGTCTCAAGCTCGTCGAGGGCGCCGAGGACTGCTGCGCCGGGGATGCTGGAGCCGTCGCGGGACTGCAGGCGGGTGACATTGCCGCCCTCCTCGTCCACACCAATGACGGCATTGGGGTTGGCTGCCCGGATGGCGGCGGAGAGCGCCGGGACCTGTTCCGGGGAGTCAGGGTCAATGTTGTGGGCAAAATAGACGACGCCGGCCAAACCGTTGCCGAGGGCCCGCCCCAACCACTGTGGCACAGTTGTGCCAACAAAGCCGGGGAGGATGACCGAGTTGATCAGGCGGGGCAGGTCCCCGGGCAGGCTGTTCAGAAAATCGGGGGAGGTGCCCGGGGAAGAGGCTCGTGTGGGAGCTGGTGCGTGCTGCATCTCACGTGAAGTCATGCTTGAGATCCTACCGGCGCCCGCGTGGCCTAAACTTTATGTGTCGCCATCATCAAGCCACCGTACGGAGATCTTAACGTGACCAGCGTTCCCCTTAACCGTGTTCCCATCCGCCGGGCCTTGATCTCGGTCTACGACAAGACCGGACTGGAGGAGCTGGCCCGGGGTCTGCATGCCGCCGGTGTTGTCATTGTTTCCACCGGCTCAACCGCCGCCAGGATCGCCGCCGCGGGCGTTCCCGTGACCGAAGTTTCCGAGGTCACCGGCTTCCGTGAATGCCTCGACGGCCGTGTGAAGACCCTGCACCCGCTGATCCACGCCGGCATCCTGGCCGACCGCCGCCTGCCGGACCACGTGCACCAGCTCGAAGAGATGCACATCGAGCCGTTCGACCTCGTTGTGGTGAACCTGTACCCGTTTGTGGACACCGTGAAGTCCGGCGCCGGCCAGGACGCCGTCGTTGAGCAGATCGACATTGGCGGGCCCTCCATGGTCCGCGCCGCCGCGAAGAACCACCCGTCGGTGGCCGTTGTGGTCGACCCCGCACGCTACGGTTCCGTCATCGCCGCAGCAGCCGAAGGCGGCTTCACCCTCGTTGCCCGCCAGCGCCTGGCCGCCGCAGCCTTCGCCCACACCGCCGCCTACGACAACGCCGTGGCCGCCTGGACCTCCGCCCAGTTCCTGGACGAAGACGGCGACGGCATCATCGACTGGCCCTCCTACGCAGGCTACTCGCTGGAACGCTCCGAGGTGCTCCGTTACGGGGAGAACCCCCACCAGCAGGCGGCGCTGTACGTGGACCGGGCCGCGCCGTCGGGCATTGCCCAGGCAGACCAGCTCCACGGCAAGGCCATGAGCTACAACAACTTCGTCGACGCCGACGCCGCCCTCCGCGCCGCCTTCGACTTCGACGAGCCCGCCGTGGCCGTCATCAAGCACGCCAACCCGTGCGGCGTGGCCGTGGCCTCCGCGGATGCGACCGACCCCATCGCCGACGCCCACGCCAAGGCCCACGCCTGCGACCCGCTCTCCGCCTTCGGCGGCGTCATTGCAGCGAACCGCACCGTCACCGCCGGCATGGCCCGCACCGTGGCAGGCATCTTCACCGAGGTTGTCATTGCCCCGGACTTCGAGCCCGAAGCCGTGGAGATCCTCTCGGCGAAGAAGAACATCCGCCTGCTCGCACTGCCCGAGGGCTACGGCCGCTACCCGGCCGAGGTCCGACAGGTCTCCGGCGGCATGCTGGTCCAGATCAGCGACAAGGTCGACGCCGACGGCGACGACCCCGCCAATTGGACCCTCGCAGCCGGCGCCCCCGCCGACGCCGCAACCCTGGCGGATTTGAAGTTCGCCTGGACCGCAGTGCGCGCCGCCAAGTCCAACGCCATCCTGCTCGCCAACAACGGTGCCGCAGTGGGCATCGGCATGGGCCAGGTCAACCGTGTCGACTCCTGCAAGCTGGCCGTTGAACGCGCCAACACGCTGGGCGTCACGGTGGAATCCGACGTCGACGCAGCCGGCGGCGCCTCAGGCACCGCAGGCGTTTCCGCCCAGCGCTCCATCGGCGCCGTGGCCTCCTCCGACGCGTTCTTCCCCTTCGCCGACGGCCTGGAGATCCTGCTCGACGCCGGTGTCCGCGCCGTCGTCCAGCCCGGCGGATCCGTCCGCGACGCCGAAGTGATCGAGGCGGCCAACGCTGCCGGCGTCACCATGTACTTCACCGGCGCCCGCCACTTCTTCCACTGACATGGGCTGGTTGTTGGAGCCGGGCGTCCTGGTCACGCTGATCATCGGCGCGGGCCTGGCGGCATTCCTGGCCCTGCTGGCGGGCGTCGTGATGAAGCTGCGCCGGCGCTAGCCTTTGCGTGAAGTGCGGCTTCGCCTGGAGCACGACGGCGGCCGGGCACCTTCCCATGGGAGGTGGCGGGCCGCCGTCGCACTTTAACGGGGAGTTGCTGCGGGTGGGGCTCGGCCTGGCGGGCGCGGACGGGTGGGCGCGGCGCGGCGCAACCCAAAGCGCCGTTAAATCAAACGCTCTCGCAGCAATGGCTGGATTTTACGGAACGCTGTCGCACTGGGTGCGGGAGCGTTCCGTAAAAATGCACCATTGCTGCGAGAGCGTTGGGCAGGGGAGAGGTTACGCGACGGCCGGGGCCTGGCGGGCGCTGAGCTCGGCATCCAGGCGAAGCAGGCCGTATCCGTCCCCGCCGATCAACTTCACGCGGCCGATGATCTCACCGACGGTGGCTTCCTCCTCGAGCTGCTCCTCCACGAACCAGTTCAGCAGCGGGATGGAATCAATGTCGCCCTCCTGCATGGCCAGGCGGTAAAGGTTGCGGATGGATTCGGAAACCTTCTGCTCGTGCGCCAGAGCGGCCTCGAAGGCCTCCAACACCGTGTTGATGGTGACGTCCGGGGCCGTGATGGCGCCAATCTTGGGGGAAGCGTTGCGGTCCGTCATGTGGTCGGTGAACTTTTGCGCGTGCACCAGTTCCTCGGCCGCCTGGGCCAAGAACCAGCCGGAAATGCCGGGCAGGTCCTGGACATCCATTTCAATGGCAAGCTGGCGGTAAACCACCGAAGCCTGGATTTCCAGCGTAATTTGGTCGTTGATGGCGTCTGCGCGTTTTCCTATGAGTTCCATCCCTCCAAAGTATCGCCACCCTGCTTGCCTTGCCCAATAGATGAGGTGCACCTCACGTCCACCTCGCCCAGGGGCAGGCGGTGGATCCGGTGCGGCGGGCGGTACGCAGGGTTGGCGAGCCGCCCAGTGCGCCGATAGCGGGCAAACGCACGGTCTCGGGTAAGTTGGGTAGGGAAAGAAATCTCACCAGATTCTCAATAATCCATTGAATTTTCGTAGGAGACAGCCCACCCATGGCAAAAATCATCTACACCCTGACAGACGAAGCGCCCATGTTGGCCACGTACTCATTCCTGCCGATTGTTGAGGCATTCGCCTCCACCGCCGGCGTGGACGTGGAAACCCGGGACATCTCCCTCTCCGGACGCATCATCTCCGCCTTTGGCGACTACCTCACGGAAGACCAGCGCGTCGAAGACGCCCTGGCCGAGCTGGGCGCCCTGGCCAAGAGCCCGGATGCCAACATCATCAAGCTGCCGAACATCAGCGCCTCCATCCCGCAGCTGAAGGCCGCAGTAGCCGAGCTCCAGGGCAAGGGCTACGCCCTCCCGGACTATCCGGACGACCCCTCCACGGATGAGGAAAAGGACGTTCGCGCCCGCTACGACAAGATCAAGGGCAGCGCTGTCAACCCGGTCCTGCGTGAAGGAAACTCCGACCGCCGCGCGCCCCTGTCCGTCAAGAACTATGCCAAGGCCAACCCGCACAGCATGGGTGCCTGGAGCGCGGACTCCAAGACCAACGTTGCCACCATGGATGCCGGCGACTTCTGCCACAACGAGAAGTCCGTTGTCATCGGCGCCGATGACAAGATCAAGATCCAGTTCGTGGCAGCCGACGGCACCGTGACCGTGCTGAAGGACTCCTTTCCGGTCCTGGCCAACGAAATCGTTGACGGCACGCTCATGAGCGCCGCCGCCCTGGACGAATTCCTGGCAGCACAGGTTGCCCGCGCCAAGGAAGAGGGCATCTTGTTCTCGGCACACCTCAAGGCGACCATGATGAAGGTCTCCGACCCCATTATTTTCGGCCACGTGGTCAAGGCTTACTTCCCTGACCTGTTCGCGGACTACGGCGATGCACTGGCAGCTGCGGGCCTGAGCCCGGCCAACGGACTGGCCTCCATCATCAACGGCCTGGGCGGACTGCCCGCGGACGTCCGCGCAGGCATCGAAGCAGCCATCAAGAAGGGATATGAAGACGGCCCGGCCCTGGCCATGGTTGATTCCGACAAGGGCATCACCAACCTCCACGTCCCCTCCGACGTGATTGTTGACGCCTCGATGCCCGCCATGATCCGCACCTCCGGCCACATGTGGGGTGCCGATGGCGCCGAGCACGACACCCTCGCCGTGCTGCCCGACAGCAGTTACGCCGGTGTCTACCAAGCCACCATCGAGGACTGCCGCGCACACGGCGCCTTCGACCCCACCACCATGGGCACCGTCCCCAACGTGGGCCTCATGGCGCAGGCGGCCGAGGAATACGGCAGCCACGACAAGACATTCGAGCTCAGCGAAGCCGGCACCGTGCAGATCGTCAACGCTGCCGGCAAGGTGCTGATCGCGCACGACGTCGAAGCCGGCGACATCTGGCGTGCCTGCCAGGTCAAGGACATCCCCGTCCGCGACTGGGTCAAGCTGGCCGTCACCCGTGCCCGCGCCTCCGCAACCCCCGCCATCTTCTGGCTGGACGAGACCCGCGCCCACGACGCCAACCTGATCGTCAAGGTCAACGAGTACCTCAAGGACCACGACACGCAGGGCCTGGACATCCGCATCATGTCCCCGATCGACGCCACCACGTTCACCCTGGAGCGCATCCGCCGCGGCGAGGACACCATCTCCGTCACCGGCAACGTGCTGCGCGACTACCTGACCGACCTGTTCCCGATCCTGGAACTGGGCACGAGCGCCAAGATGCTCTCCATCGTTCCGCTCATCGCAGGCGGCGGGCTCTTCGAGACCGGCGCCGGCGGCTCCGCCCCGAAGCACGTTTCACAGCTGGTCAAGGAAAACCACCTCCGCTGGGATTCCCTCGGTGAGTTCCTGGCCCTGGCCGTCAGCTTCGAGCAGCTGGCCACCGCCAAGGGCAACGCCCGGGCACAGATCCTGGCCGACACCCTGGACCGCGCCACCGGCACGTTTCTGCTGGAGAACAAGTCGCCCAAGCGCAAGGTCGGCGAAATCGACAACCGCGGCAGCCACTTCCACCTGGCCAAGTTCTGGGCCCGGGAACTGGCCGCCCAGACGGTCGACGCCGAGCTGGGCGCAGCCTTCGCCGCGGTCGCTGCCGATCTGACCAGCAACGAGGACGCGATCATCGCAGAACTCGCCGCAGTCCAGGGTTCCCCGGTTGACCTGGGCGGCTACTACCGTCCGGACGCAGCCAAGGTTGCCGCCGTCATGCGCCCCTCAGCCCTGCTGAACAAGGCCATCGACACCCTTTCCTGACTGCTGGCTATGAGCTTCCCCGCCTACGGACGCTCCCTCATCATCGGGGCACTTTTGCCCGGCGCTTGCGCACCAGCTGCGGAAGCGCCGGGCGAAAACTACCGGAAGGTTCGGGAGCATCTGGCGGCGGGAGGGGCTTGTTCCTGTTGTTGTGCCAAACGCCCCATCACTTGGTGAGGGGGCGTTTTTTGTTGGTCGAGACAAAGCAGCCGATACTCCGGTACGTTCTTCGTGACTGTGCCGTAAGCGCGCGTCCACGACACTGAATTCTCTTGATGCGGCCGGAGTCGCAGCTTTTCCTGTGCCACCCGTGCGCCGTCGAATTTTCGTGGCAAGGTTTGGATCCGTTACCAGATCTTTACGTACCCAATGTGCCCTAAGTCACATACTACGGAGTAGGGTCAAACCACGTAGACCATGAGCTACGCATAACGACGGCGTTGTGCGGCCCATGGTGCACACCTCGGAGGACATTACATGAACCGCAAGAGAGTTATGACCACGATGGCTGCGGTGGCAGCATTCGGAATGCTTTTGGGAGGCTGCGCCAACCAGTCGGCTCCCGGAGGCACGAGTTCATCGTCCGACGGCGGCGGTGGCACGGCCATTGAAATTCCTGCGCTGACATCGATTGACACCCCCAAGGATGCGGTGCTCCCCGCCGGTGACGGCAAGGCCACCTGCCCGGCAACCACCACCTTGGCATATGTGGGGGCACAGACCGGGGCCAACGCCCAGCTCGGCATCAACATCTTCCAGGGTGTCCAGCTTGCCATCAACGAGCACAACGCGGCCAACCCGGACTGCCAAGTGGTGTTCAAGAAGTTCGACACTGAAGGGGACCCGAACAAGGCCACCGGCCCGGTCACCCAGGCCACCAAGGAAGAAAACATCATCGGTGTCGTCGGCCTCCCGTTCTCGGGTGAGTCAAAGGCAACCGGCAACATCTTCGAGCAGGTCAAGCTGGTGCACATCACCCCGGCAGCAACCAACCCCGGCTTGACCGGCAATGGTTGGACGACGTTCTTCCGCGGACTGGGCAATGACGCCGTGCAGGGCCCGGCGGCGGCGAAGTTCATCACTGGCAAGCTGGGGGCCAAGAAGGTTTACATCGTCCAGGATGACTCCGAATACGGCATCGGCCTGGGCAAGACCACTGCCGACGGACTTGGCGACGCACTGGCCGGCACGGACAAGGTCACGCAGGGACAGAAGGACTTCTCGGCCACTATTTCCAAGATCATGAACTCCAAGGCCGACGCCGTCTTCTACTCCGGCTACTACGCTGAAGGCGCCCCGTTTGACCAGCAGCTGGTGAACAAGGGCTACACCGGGACGTTCATTGGTCCTGATGGTCTCAAGGATGACCAGTTCATCAAGCAGGCAGGCGACGCATCAAAGAACGCATACTTCACCTGCCCGTGCATCCCCGGTGAGCTGATCCCGTCGTTCGCCAGTGCCTACAAGTCACTGACGAACATGGATCCCGGCACGTACTCCATTGAAGGTTACGACGCGACCACCGTGCTGCTGGCAGGCATTGACGCCGGCAAGCAGGACCGCGCCTCACTGCTCGAATGGGTCAAGAGCTACGACAAGGATGGTCTGAGCAAGCACTACAAGTGGGACGACAAGGGCGAGCTGCAGGCCCCGACCGTTTACGGCTACAAGGTGGAGAACGGCAAGATCGTTCCCATCGGTGCCATCGGGGAGTAACCCCCATCTGACGGCCAATGCTGTGGGGTGGACTTCCGCCCCACAGCATTGCCGTGCACGCACCTTTAGCCCCCTTCGACTTGCGGACGCGTCCGGCATGACCTGCCGGACACGCCCGAAGGAAACGGACACTTCCCATGATTCCAACCATATTATTGGCGGCACCACCGGCCAGCGACTGGATTACGCTGGATTTTGCCGCACTGGGACAGAACTTTTGGTCAGCGACCTTTGACGGCCTGACCTTCGGCTCCATTTATGCACTTGTGGCCTTGGGCTACACACTTGTTTACGGCGTGCTGAACCTCATTAACTTTGCCCACTCCGAAGTCTTCATCATTGGCTGTTTTGGTGTGTGGTTTACACTGTCTTTCCTGGGCTTCGGCCCCTCGGCTCCCAACCTCGGCGTCGGTGCAATTGTGGTGAACCTGCTGCTGGCGTTGATAGTGGGCATTATCGCGGCGGCACTGGCAGCATTCCTGCTGGAGCGGCTGGCGTATAAACCGCTGCGCAGGCGCAACGCCCCGCGCCTGGTCTTCCTGATCACCGCCATCGGTGCTTCCTTCACCATCCAGTACCTGATTTACGTGTGGCGCGGCGCTGTTCCGGAGCAGGCACTGACCATGTTCCAGATCAAGCCGGTCTTTGAACTGTTTGGCACCTTCATTTACAACGACCAGCTGCTGATCGTCACGGCAGCGGTCATCATGATGGTCATCACCGAACGCTTCATCAGCAAGTCCCGCACCGGCCGCGGCATCCGCGCCGTGGCCCAAGACCCTGACACTGCCACCCTGATGGGGGTGAACAAGGAAAGGATCATCATTACCACGTTCGTGATCGGCGGCATTCTGGCTGGAGCAGCAGCGCTGTTCTACACCATGAAAATTCCCTCCGGCGTGGTCTACAACGGCGGCTTCATCCTCGGCATCAAGGCCTTCGCCGCTGCCGTCCTCGGCGGCATCGGCAACGTGCGCGGCGCCCTGCTTGGCGGCCTGCTGCTCGGCCTGATCGGCAACTACGGGCAGATCCTGTTGGGCAACTCCCAGTGGACCGACGTCGTGGCGTTTCTGGTGCTGGTGCTGGTGCTGCTGCTCCGGCCCGAAGGAATTCTGGGCACCTCACTTGGAAGGAGTAAGGCATGAGCATGTCAGATGGACCAAAGCCGCTGCCAACCGCCAAATCTGCACAAGGCACGGCCAAGACGGATGCCACCGGGACACCCCTTGGAGCCAGCGCAGCCGTACCGCGCAAGAACGCCAAGTTTGGTGTGTGGAGCGACCGCTGGCGGGAAATGCCCCGCCAAAAGCAATGGCTGGTCCTCATTCCCGTCGTGATTGTCGCGTTCCTGCTGCCGGTCATCAACCCGCCGTTTCTCACCACCGAACCCGGCAATGACTGGCCGCTGGCATGCCAGCTCATGGCCATCTACGCGCTCGTCGCCGTCGGACTGAACATTGTGATTGGCTACGCCGGCCTGCTCGACTTGGGCTACATCGCCTTCTTCGCAGTCGGTTCCTACACGGCGGCCATGCTGACCAGCCCCGACTCCGCGTTCATCAAGATCCCGTACCTGTGGACCCTCCCGGTTGCCATCGCGGTCTCGATGTTTGTGGGGGTCCTGCTGGGTCTGCCAACCTTGCGCCTGCGCGGGGACTACCTGGCCATCGTGACGCTGGGCTTCGGCGAGATTGTCCGAATCCTGGCCACCATCATCCCGGCCATGAAGGGCCAGCCCGGCTTCCAGAACGTGGGTCATCCCCCGGGCGTGGGCGCCGACGGCATTCCCGTCTTCGCAAACTCCAACGGCACCCCCTGGTATTGGCTGACGCTGAGCATCCTGATCATCATGTTGTTCCTCGTGGGCAACATGGAGCGCAGCCGGGTGGGCCGTGCCTGGATCGCCATCCGTGAGGACGAGGACGCCGCCGAAACCATGGGCGTGCCAACGTTCAAGTACAAGGTGTGGGCGTTCGCGCTCGGCGCCGGTGTTGGCGGCTTGGCCGGGGCGCTCATGGGCGGCCAGGTGGGCTTTGTGAACAACCAGAAGTTCGACGTCGTGACTTCCATTTTGTTTGTTGCGGCAGTTGTTTTGGGCGGTTCGGGCAACAAGGTCGGTGCCATCCTTGGTGGTGCCATGGTCGCCTACATTCCGCTGCGCTTCACGGCGATCGCGGAATACAAGTTCCTGATCTTTGGCATTGCCCTGATCCTGATCATGATTTACCGTTCCCAGGGCTTGCTGCCCGCGCGCCAGCGGCTGCTGGCGTACGGCACAGTAGCCTACGCCGCCGTGCGGCGCAAGACCGCCGGCAAGTCCGGCACCGCTGGAGGCGCCGGTGGAGGGGGAGGGGCGGTCCCGCCGTCGTCCCCCCTGAAACCTGACACAGAAGGGGCAGGCACATGACGGCCACACCAGAACCCACAGCCTCCGTTGACGTGGAGGCGCTGGTGGCGGGCGGCGTGAACCTCGAAACTGCCGAGATTGTGGCACCTGAGCGGGACTTCGCCGTTGCGGTGGGCGAAGACCTGGTTGAGGTGAAGAACCTGACCATGAAATTTGGCGGCCTTGTGGCCATGGATGACGTCAGTTTCACCATCAAGCGCGGTGAAATTCTGGGATTGATCGGCCCCAATGGTGCCGGGAAGACCACGTGCTTCAATGCCATGACAGGTGTGTACAAGCCCACCAGTGGCCAAGTGCTGCTGGAGGGGCGGCTGCTCAATGGCATGAAACAGCACAAGATCACCCGCGCCGGGCTTGCCCGAACGTTCCAGAACATCCGTCTTTTCGGCGAAATGACGGCCTTGGAGAACGTTGTTGTCGGCTTGGACGCCCGGCACAGGACCAGCGTTGTGGGGGCGCTGCTGCGCGTGCCGCGGCACATCCGCGAGGAGCACAGCGCCATTGAACGTGGCATGGCGCTGCTGGACTTTGTGGGGATCGGCCGGGAGGCGGCAACGCTGTCCCGGCACCTGCCCTACGGAAGCCAACGCCGCCTGGAGATCGCACGGGCCCTGGCCACCGATCCGAAGGTGCTGTGCCTTGATGAACCGGCAGCAGGCTTCAACCCGGCCGAGAAGGAAGAGCTGATGGACCTCATCCGCACCATCCGGGACGACGGTTACACGGTGCTGCTCATTGAGCACGACATGAAACTGGTCATGGGTGTTACGGACAGGATTGTGGTTCTGGAGTTCGGCAAGAAGATCGCCGACGGCAAACCGCACGACATCCGTGAAGACCCGCGCGTTATTTCCGCCTACCTAGGGGAGCCCGAAGATGACTTTGCTTGAGCTCGAGAATGTCTCCGTCCATTATGGGCGGATTCAGGCCATCCACAACATGTCCTTCACGGTGGAGGAAGGGGAGATTGTCTCCCTCATTGGCGCCAACGGTGCCGGCAAGACCACCACGATGAAGACCATCTCGGGGCTGTTGAACCCCTCCCACGGATCCATCAAGTTCATGGGGGAAGACATCACCAAGATGAAGGCGCACATCCGGGTGGTGCAGGGGATCTCGCAGGCACCGGAAGGACGCGGGATTTTCCCGGCCATGACGGTGCTGGAAAACCTCGACATGGGCACGTTTGGGCGCAAGGACCGCACTGGTGTCGATGCGGACCTGGAACGGGTCTTTACCTTGTTCCCGCGGCTGAAGGAACGCGAAAGGCAGTATGGCGGCACCATGAGCGGCGGCGAGCAGCAAATGCTCGCCATTGGCCGCGCCCTGATGTCCCACCCCAAGCTGCTGCTGCTTGACGAACCGTCCATGGGCCTGGCGCCGCAGTTCATCCGGCAGATCTTTAAGATCATCACGGAGATCAACACCCAGGGAACCACCGTGCTGCTGGTGGAGCAGAACGCCAACCAAGCCCTGGCCCGGGCCCACCGTGCCTTCGTCCTGGAAACAGGGGAAATCACACACAGCGGCACCGGCAAGGAACTGCTCGCCAACCCGGCCATCAAGGAGGCCTACCTGGGGGTGGGCTGACCTCCCCCTCCCACGCGGCACCACCTTCGGTCTACTATTTATTTCCCAACGCGGCACCACCTTCGGTCTACTATTTCCCCACGCGGCACCACCTTCGGTCCACTATTTCCCAACGCTATGGCAGCAATGGTCATTTTTTCGCGAACGCCAGCTCACGCACTGCGAGAGCGTTCCCGGTATTCGAGCAACTGCTGCGAGAGCGTTTGGGGGAAGAGGACGGAAGGTGGTGCCGCGTTGGAAGGGTGGGGCTAAAGGTCCGTGCGGGTGTCGTTCCAGTACGACACGCCAAGCTGGCGGCGGGTCTCATCGAACAGTTCCATGATGGCCAGCGAATCGTCCAGCGGCATGGTGGTGCTTTCCGTCAATCCGCTCTGAATGCAGCGGGTGACCTCGCGCAGCTGGTAGGTGTACCCGCGGCCCGGGCGGTCAAAGTTTTCCGTGCGTCGGGCGCCGTCGGGGCCGGTAATGGCAATCTCGCCGGGGTTGTGCAGGGAATCCACGGTTTCAATGAAGCCCAGGGTGCCTGAGATGGTGGCGCGGCTGGGGCCCTGTGAGACGAGGGAGCTGATCAGCTGGGCCTGGGCGCCGTTGGCGTAGCCCAGGGTCAGGGTGTTCAGTGCATCAACCCCGGAATTGGTGAGCCGGCCCGTGGCTGCCAGTGAATCGGGAGCACCGAGCGTGGCCCATGCCCAGAGCAGGGGATAGACGCTCAGGTCCAGCAATGCCCCGCCGCCGTCGTCGGGAGCCCAGATCCGCAGCGACTGATCGCCCGGGGCGACAAAGCCGCAGTCCGCCCTCACCCACGTGATCTCACCGATCTCGCCGGAGGCCACAATTTCCATGATCCGCTGGAAGCCCGGCACAAACCGCGCCCACACGGCCTCCATGAGGAACAGCGTCCTCTCGCGCGCCAGGTCGATGAGGACGCGGGCTTCGGCCGCGGTGATGGTCAGCGCCTTCTCGCACAACACGTGCTTGCCGTTTTCCAGTGCGGCACGGGCCACGTCGAAGTGTTGGGCGTGCGGGGTGGCAATGTACACGACATCCACCTCCGGATCCCGCACCAGCTGCTCATATCCGGACGCGCTTGTGCCGTCCGGTCCGCCGTCAAAGTAGTTGCTGGCGAAACCGAACTCTTGGGCGAAGGCGGCCGCGCTCGCAGCACCACGGGAGCTCACCGCCTGCAGGACAGCGTCCTGGAGCAGGGCAAGATCCGCCGTGACGGTCCGGGCAATGCCGCCCGTGGCAACAACTCCCCAGCGCAGGGCAGTGCCTGTCGCGGCGAGGGTTTCGGGGTTGAACGTGGAGTACCAGTCGGGACGGCCGACAAAACGTGGGATGGTCATGGCGCCATTCTGCCAGCAACCCTCCCGACCGCGCCGCAACCGCCGGTGGCGTGGTCGGATGTGAGGGATGGATGACACCTCGGCAGCGGTCGCGTGGACAAGTCCGCCGACCATCATGTCCCGACGCGGCAAACCCCGCTGAACCACCCCCGCCGCAAGGCGGCCGGGCAGGCAAAAGGCCCCTCCCGCCATCGTACTTCCCCAGGAAATATACGACGGCGGGAGGGGCCTTTCGCTGTTGGCCAGGCGTGGGAGGGTGGCTCAGCCCTTGACGGAACCACTCATCAGGCCGCCCACAAAGTACTTGCCCAACAGGATATAGACAATGAGTGTGGGGACGGAGGCGATGAGTGCTCCGGCCATGGAGGCGGCGTAGTCGGTGAGCTGGCCACCGGCCAAAAAGGACAGTGCGATCGTGACCGGGCCGTTGCGGCCGGAGGAGAAGAACGCGGCGAACAGGTAGTCGTTCCAGGCGGAGGTGAACTGCCAGATCAGCACCACGACAAAGCCGGGGGCGGAGACCGGGAGGATGACCGAGCCGTAGGTGCGCAGGATTCCGGCACCGTCCATGCGTGCGGCCTCGATCAGTTCATCGGGCACGGAGGCATAATAGTTGCGGAAGATCAGCGTACAGATCGGGATGCCATACACAATGTGCAGCAGCATCAGGGACGGGATGCCCTGCGGGACGCCAAGGTCGCTGACAAGCTGCGTCAACGGGATCATGACGGCCTGGTAAGGGATGAACATGCCGAACAGGATCAAGGTGAAGACGATGTTGGCGCCGGGGAACTTCCACTTTGAGAGCACGTAGCCGTTGATGGAACCCAGGAATGCGGACACAATCGCGGAAGGGACAACCAGCATGACGGTCCGTCCCAAGGACGGTGCCAGCGTGGTCCAGGCCTTCACCCAGCCGCCGGTTTCCCAGGTCTGGGGGAGATACCAGGCACGCGAGGGGTCGGCGTCGGCGGTTCCCTTGAAGCTGGTGATGAACAGGACGTAGGCCGGCAGAAGCACAATGATCACGAAAACGATCAAAATCGCGTACTTCAGAGTGCGGTTAATGCGGCGTTTGGTGTTGCGTTTTGCGTCGGAAGCCATGTCCTGGGCAGAACGCTCCCGCTTCTTGTTGTCGACGGTGGCGGTGGCCATTAGCGCTTCTCCATCCGTGAGGTGTACCAGAGGTAGGGGATGACGACCAGTGCCACCAGAACCAGCAGGATGGTTCCGATCGCTGCTGCATCGGCGTAGTCGCTGCCGATGTACTTGACCCACATCATGGTGGCCGGGACCTGGACGTCATAGGTGTTGGCGTCCGGAACGATGGCGCGGATGAGGTCGAACAGTTTTAGGGACATGTGCCCGATGATGATGACGGCGGAGAGCATGACAGGGCTCAGCTGCGGGAAGATTACATGGCGGTACAGCTTCCATTCGGTGCAGCCGTCGATGCGGGCTGCTTCGCGCAACTCGTCGGGGATGCCGCGGAAACCGGCCAGGAACAGGGCCATGACGTATCCGGAGAGCTGCCAGATGGCGGGGACGGCGATGGCGGCGATGCCCCATGTGGGGTTGGACCACCAGTCGTTTTGCAGGGCACCCAGGCCAATGCCGTCGAGCAAGCGGTTCAGCCCCGTGGTGCGTTCACCGCCGGGCTGGGTGGTCTGCAGGCTCGAGAGCAGCCAGCGCCAGACCACACCGGAGGCGATGAAGGAGACCGACATGGGGAACAGGTACACAGAGCGGAAGAAACCCTCCCCCTTGGCCGGCTGTTCCAGGATCCACGCCCACAGAAAGCCGAAGATCAAGGTGCCGCCGAGGAAGACGATCGTCAGGATGAGCAGGTTCCACAGCGAGTGCTGGAAATTGGGGTCCGCCAGGAGGTTGCCATAGTTTTCAAAGCCAACATACTTGTTGCTGGGTTTGGCCGTGTGCTGATTGGTCAGGCTGACACGGAAGTTTTCAATGATGAGCCAGTAGACAAAGACGCCTACCAGGATGATGGTGGGGGCCAGCAGCAACACGCTGGGACCCCATGTTTTTGCGCGCTTCAACATAGTTTGCCTCCTTCCGAAGAAGAGTTGGGACACATGCGTTGGGGGCGGTGCAACATTGGTTGTTGCGGCCGCCCCCAACACCGTGAGGAAGGTTAGTTGGCGAACTTCTTGGCGATGTCTGCAGCAGAGTTCTGCAGGGCATCAACCTTCTTGTCGCCACCGAACTTGCTGACAGCGGTGCTCAAGTCGTTCAACCAGGCAACCGGCACTGCTGCGCCGTGGGCCAGTGAGGAAACGATCTTGTCCTGGCCGAAGTCCTTGATGGCGCTCTTCTGGTATTCGGAGAAGTCATCGGTCTTGGCCGTGGTGTTGGCCGGGATGGAGCCCTTGACCTTGTTAAACGCGGTCTGGCCTTCCGCCGAACCGATGGTGGTCAGCCACGCCGTGGCACCTGCCGGGTTCGGGGCACCCTTGGGCAGGGTGAAGGAGTCGGCGAGGAAGTCGAAGACGCCGGCGGTTCCCGGTGTCGGGAAGTAGACGTAGTCGACGCCGGGCTTGTCGCCGTCCTGCGCGAACTTCGCTTCCGCCCAGTCACCCATGACGTTGTAGGCTGCTGCGCCGTCCTGGACCAGCTGCGTGGCCGGGGCCCAGTCGCTGAGGGAGTCGCGGTCCGTGTTGGTGTAAGTGAGGGCCTTCTCGTAGGCCTTGATGGCCGTGGTGACCTCGGCGCCCTTCCAGTCGGTCTTTCCGTCCCAGAGGCCGTTGTAGCCGTCGGTGCCGAGGCTTGAGAGCAGGATGTTCTCAAACAACTGGACCTGGGTCCAGGAACCGGCAACTGCCAGCGGGATGGTGCCGGATGCCTTGATCTTGTCCATGTCGGCGAACCAGCCATCAAGGTCTGCCGCGGGCTTCTCCGGGTCAACGCCGGCCTTCTTCAGGACCTCAACATTGGCCCACACCACGTTGGCGCGGTGGATGTTGGAGGGCACGGAGTAGATCTTGCCGTCAACGGTCAGGCGGTCAACCAGGTCCTTGGGGAACTGCGAGGTCAGGTCGTTGTCCTTGTAGAAACTGCTGAGGTCTTCAAGCTGGTCCGCATCGATGTAGTCCTGCAGTTCAGCTCCGGCGTGGGCTTGGAAGGAATCCGGCGGGTTGCCGGCCTTCAGCTGTGCGGCCAGAACACTCTTGGCCTGTGAGCCTGCGCCGCCGGCAACGGCAAGGTTGTCAAAGGTGACGTTGGAGAAGTCCTTGCTGAACACCTCCACGAGCGCATCCAGGCCGGCCTTTTCAGAACCGTCCGCCCACCAGGTGAAAACGCCAACTTTGCCGTTTGCATCCTGTGCATTTCCATTATCGGCGGGGGCGTCGCCGCCTCCGCCACAGCCTGCAAGGGTCAAACCGAGGGCTGCAACTCCGGCAAGCAACGATAGACGACGTCGCATGTATTCCTCCAAGGAAGTTATGTTCGAAAATGATGATTTGAGTGCGCATGTGAAGCGACCCACCTCAAAAGTAACCGTGATCACTTCTTGCAGTCAACAATTTAACACAACGGATTGGTAACGGCAGGACATCCCTCCTTGGCCACGTCGTCCTGCCGGCGGACGGTTCCATGGTCTGGAGCCGCTTACGGCTGCCCATGCCGGGCGTGGGACAGGGCCAGCGAAACAGCGCCCAGCGCCTCTGCCCTGTCCCCAAGCGAGGACATGACGACGGCGGTCCGCTCCCCAATGGCGGGGATGGCGTGCCGGGTGAGGCCGCGCCGGATGGGGTTGAGGAGTATGTCGCCCAGTGCGGCGAGCGGGCCGCCCACCACAATGGTCTCGGGATTGATCAGGTTGACCACATTGGCAACTGCCCGCCCGACAGCCATGCCGGCGTCGTCAATGACCCGAAGCGCAGCGGCATCCCCGGACTTGGCCCGCGCGATAATGTCTTGGACGGTCAACGCCCGCGATTCCCCGCGGCTGAGCAGTTCAATCATGATGGACGTTGACGCCACGGTTTCCAGGCAGCCGCGGTTGCCGCAGCGGCATACCAGGCCCTGGTCGAAGATCGTGGCATGGCCGATTTCACCCGTGACCCCGGTGTGGCCGTAATAGGGGGCGCCGTTGAGGATCAGGCCTGCGCCGATGCCGCTGCCGATCTTCATGAACATCAGGTCGCGGCAGGCGCGGTGTTCACCCCAAGTCACCTGGGCCAGAGCCCCGAGATTTGCGTCATTGTCAGCAAAGACCGGCATGCGCAGGGATGATTCCAGCTGGGCAACCAGGTTCACACCCACCCATTCGGGCAGAATGGCGCCACGGATGACGGTTCCGGTGCGGTGGTCGATCGGCCCCGGCACCCCGATGCCGGCTCCGATCACGTTGCTGCGGGAGATCCCGGCATCCGTCAGGACCTCCTCCAGCATTGCTGCGGCTGTGGCAATGCTTTCGGCTGCCAGGTGGCCCACCTGCAGCCGTGCGGATTTCTCTGCCCGCACGCGGTGGCCCGGGCTGGCCAGCACGAGGCGGATGTGGCTGCGGCCAAAATCGATGCCCACCGCGACGTCGGGCGATTCCAGCAATGACACGGCGAGCGCGCGGCGCCCGGAGCTGGTGGTGGGGCTGGTGCTTGCCAGGCCGTCGGCGCACATGGCCTTAACGATGTTGGACACGGTTGCCGTGGAGAGGCCTGTGGTGCGGGCCAGTTCAGCTTGGGGGAGAGGGCCAAGTTCACGAAGGGCGGCAACGATGAGTTGTTCATTGCGATGCCGAAGTGCGGACTGGGAGCCGGGTCTGGGACCGTGCCCGGAAGATGGTGTGAAGTGCTCGCTCATAGACAGTAGCGTGCATCACATAGGCCAGTGTGGTCAACTTATGAACGCATAACGGACCAAATTGCGATCTCCCGATTAACGCAGGAACCAATAATCCATTTTCTGGTAGCTGCACGACGAATTTCCGTCTTTTTAGGTGCCTGCGCTGGCCGAGTGTTTTGGGGCCTGCGCTGGTGGAGGCGGTACGTGGCTGCGCTGGCCAAGCTGCAGGATTTGTTGGATTTTGTGCGCTAAAGCGGAAGGCGGAGCGCGAAGCTCGCTGGGCGGGGCGCACCAGATGCCGCGGTGCCCCGGATGCCGCGGTGCCCCGGATGCCCCGGATGCCGCGGTGCC
>JBBSQT010000008.1:0-20994 GCA_038243775.1 Actinomycetales bacterium
GGCCTCGGCTTCCTCCGTGAGGTTCGCGCACATGCGGGCAAAAGTTCGTGTCTGCGCGGATAACTCTGCTGGCGGTTCATGATACTGGTCAAAGCCCATCTGCGGCCTCCCTCAATGTCCCTGAACTTTGATCGTACGCCGTGAACACCTCTGGTGTCAGGGGGTGCGTCTGCCTGCCTGGATCGGGGGCGTGCACATTCCGGACTGGAACGTTGAAAGGCATAGAGGATGATGAAGCGCCCGCCGCCCGATAAGTGGTGGGTGATATGGGTCCGTCCACGACAGCAACACCGTGGACCCCCATCGCGACACCAATCATTGGTCGGTGGAAGAGCCACGGGACTGCTTGGGCCCATGTCCTTGCATGCGCTGCAATGCACACCCTCGCCAGTGGCGGCGACAAACTTCGAGGTCGCAGGTATGCCGCATGACCCTCGAAACGCATGACTCTGGAAAGAAGTGTTGCGCACTGGCCCGCTCACACTTTTCTTGCAGACGCGGCGGCGCCGGCCCATGGGGACTTCATCCGGCGCTGCGTGATCCACGGCATTTCTCCAACTATCAGCGGCACGCCGACTGCGGGACCCGCGAAACTCCTTGACGGGTTGCCAGGTTGTGGATATCGTCAAAATTAGGTGTTGCAAGCGGTTCATTTGCCCAGCCCCGGCGGTGTTCCCCAGCGATTTGGCACTGCGGAAAGGGCATTGTTGTGATTCTTCAAGCGCTGACAGCTGACCAGCCTGCCTCCCACTTGCACACTGTCCATTGCGGGCCTTCCCCCAGCAAGTCCCGAGACGGCGGCAGCCGAATATTCCACAGTTTCCGGCTGAGCCGACATACGAATTGAAAGTGGTGCGAGATGGAAACGGTAAGTGATTTCGTGATCCAGAGAATCCGGGACTGGGGTGTGAGCCGGGTGTTCGCGTTTCCCGGGGACGGGATTGGTGAGTTCGACGGCGCGCTCGGCAAAGCCCAACGCGAGGGCGACGGTTTGAAGTATGTCCGTCCCACCCATGAAGAAATTTGTTCCCTGATGGCCACCGCGCACGCCAAGTTCACCGGCGAAGTGGGGGTGTGCATTGCCACCTCGAGTCCTGGCGCCTTTCATCTGCTGAACGGGCTTTACGACGCGAAGATGGACAACCAGCCCGTCGTCGCGATCATCGGGCAACAGGGGCTGGCCTCCCTGGGGACGTTCACACAGCAGGAAAGCAATCTTGAACGGACCCTGTCCGATGTGGCTGAGTACGTCCAGACCATCGTTTCCCCGGAACAGGCCCAAGCAGTGGTCGATACCGCTTTTCGCACCGCCCGAGTCCGGCTGGGGCCCACGGTGATCATTCTGCCCCATGACGTCCAAGGCATGAAGATGGCAGATTTGTCCCCGGCAAACTGGGTGTCGCGTTCCAGCGCCGTGGCTCCATCCATTTCCATCGTCCCGCCTGAGAGCGAAATCGTGAAGGCTGCAGCCATCATCAACGCCGGATCCAAGGTGACGTTCCTCGTGGGGCATGGCGCCAACGGCGCTACCGATGAGGTTCTCGAAGCGGCTCGCCTCGCGGGCGCGGGTTTAATAACGACCCTTCGCGCTAAGCAGGTGGTTCCCTCTGATATTCCGCACCACACTCAGCAGCTGGGCTTGCTTGGCAGCCGCCCGAGCATGCACCAAATGAAGGACTGCGACACGCTCGTTCTCCTGGGCACAAACTACCCCTACGGCCAGTTCCTGCCGCCGAGCGGGCAGGCCCGCGCGATCCAGGTCGATCTCAAGCCGGAGCAGATGGGCTTGCGTTATCCGACCGAGTTGAATCTCTGGGGCGATGTGAAGGCAACATTGACCGCGCTCATTCCGCACCTGGACGCGAAGACAGATCTTTCATGGCAGGAAAAAATCGCCGAGGAAATGGTCGAATGGGAGAACGAGATGGAAGCCCAGGCGATGCTGCTCTACGACGACGGAGTCAACCCGCGGCGTGTTTACCATGAACTGAACAAGCGCTTGCCCCCACAGGCAATTGTCACGGCGGACGCCGGCAGCACTGCCGATTGGTACGGACACCACATTCGCTTCCGCCGCGGCATGGTGGGGGATCTTTCCGGCCGGCTCGCAACCATGCTGGCGGCCATGCCGTATGCAGTTGCTGCGAAGTTTGCCCATCCGGAACGGTCGGTCATCTGCACAATTGGGGATGGCGCCTTCCAAATGCTGGGGATGAACGAGCTCATTACGATCAAGAAGTACATGAAGGAATGGGACAACCCGCAACTGATCATCATGGTCCTGCACAACAACGACCTGACCCAGGTTTCCTGGGAGATGCGTACAGAGGATGCGAACCCGGTGTGGGAGACCTCCCAGAACGTGGAATCCATCGACTATGCCGGGTGGGCGGAACTTCTGGGATTCCAGGGCATCCGCGTCAAGCACGACGACGACGTTGCGCCGGCTTGGGAAGCGGCATTCTCCCACCGGGGCATCACGCTCATCGACGCCTACACGAGCAGAAACGTCCCGCCGCTTCCGCCACACATTACGGCGGAATTTGCCAAGAATACCGGCGAGGCGCTTCTGAAGGGCGACCCCTTTGCCCTGGGTGTCATCCGCGACTCCGCCGAGGCCGTCTTGTCTGAGGGGATCGAACGTGTCAAGGGAACGTTGCACATCGGCCAAGAAAAAAAGGACAAGGAGAAGTAGCCCAAAGGGGATGTTCGCAGCCACAAGCAGGCACCCGCAGCGTCGGGAACCCGGCCTCCACCGGTGTTTGAGCATCGTCGCGGACGGTGAACGGCTTACGTCCTGGCCCGGACATGAAAATGGGCGTCTGCCGGGCACGGTGAGGCGAGAGGATTGGAATTGGCATGAATGAGTTCTTTCCCGGGCGGGGCGGCCGTCACCCACTTCCTCGATCCCTTCACCTTTCAAATCCCATCGACAATGCGTGGCGAGCCGCGTGGACCGGCTCAAAAGCGGGACTGTTTGGTGATCATTTTTCTGCTGGTCCCGTTCCCCTGGTACGGCGAACTGTTCCACGACAAACCGGGTGCAAGCAGCCTGCACTTTTTGGAACCCGTTGCCTTCGGCGTGTTCACTGCGGCCCACATGTTCCTGATGCTGGTGCACGACGTTGCGATGGAGGCAGCCAGCTTGGTGTTGGAACGCCAGCACGCGAACGGCACCACAGCGATCATCATCGTTTGCGTGGGGTGGGGCAACAGCCACAAGTCACCACGCGCAAGTGCCTTCCGGGCTGGACCGTCACCGTCGATGGGGCCGCGTTTCATGGCGGCTGGCGCGAAGGCCCACTTTTTCATGCCCACGCCGGAGCATTCAATGTCCCATCCCGGGTTCCGGAGTCATCTCTTTAGGCAGGCCGAATCGAAATGAGCGTGAATCAGCATGGTGGATACGAAGGAAAGCTGGCAGTTCCCCCCACAGGTACTGCGGCAGTACTCCCTGATTGCAGACGGTGAACGCGGGATTCTCGTCGGGCCCCATGGCGAATTCGTCTGGATGTGTGTTCCACGGTGGGATTCCGATGCAGTCTTTTCATCCCTTATCGGTGGTCACGGCAGTTATTCCATCACCCC
Source organism: Actinomycetales bacterium (assembly GCA_038243775.1). Classification (GTDB taxonomy): domain Bacteria; phylum Actinomycetota; class Actinomycetes; order Actinomycetales; family Micrococcaceae; genus Specibacter. Next base: position 3,589 of record JBBSQT010000008.1, read on the forward strand.
TTGTGACAGGTTCGTCTGGGGCGGCTACTACGAGGAGGGCACCCTGATCTGGAACAGCAGGTGGGTCACCGCGAGCGGAATCATCGAATGCCGCGAGGCGTTGGCGTTCCCCGCTGAGCCCGACCGCGCAGTCATCCTGCGCCGAGTCATGGCGGTCGACGGCGACGCACATGTCCGCGTTGTCTTGGACCCCAGGGCGGGTTTCGGCGCCCATGGTCTCCGTTCGCTGGCGCGCAATGATGGGATCTGGTCTGGACGTACAGGACCGCTAAGGGTGCGTTGGATCGGGGCAGACGATGCCCGGCCGGCATCCGGGAGCGGGTCACCGGCACTGACCCTGGATCTGAAACTTCGGGCGGGTGAACACCACGATTTTGTGCTGGAACTTGGCGAGACTGCACTGCCAGAAAAACTCATCGATCCTGACGTTGCTTGGGAAGCCACAGCGACCGCGTGGCAGTCAACGGTTCCCGATTTCACAGAGACGCTCACGCCGCGCGATGCGCGCCATGCCTACGCGGTCCTGCGCGGTCTGACCAGCACCGGGGGCGGCATGGTCGCCGCGGCGACCATGAGTTTGCCGGAGCGGGCAAAACAGGGCCGCAACTATGACTACCGCTACGTGTGGATCAGAGACCAGTGCTTTACCGGAGAGGCCGTCGCAGCCGCCGGACCGCATCCACTGCTCGATGATGCGGTTAGGTTCGTGTCCGGGCGGCTGCTCGCCGACGGGCCAAACCTGAAGCCAGCCTACACAACCCTTGGCGGGCAGATCCCGGAGCAACGGACGCTCAAACTGCCCGGATATCCCGGCGGCTCCGACATTGCCGGCAATCATGTCAACGCCCAGTTCCAGCTCGACGCCCTGGGCGAGTCCCTGTTGCTGCTCTCCGCAGCAGCCGACCACGACCACCTTGATGCAGAAGGCTGGCGTGCTGCTGAGACAGCAGCCGATGCCATTGGCACACGCTGGCAGGACCCGGAGGCGGGAATTTGGGAGCTCGGTGAGAAGAACTGGACGGAAAGCCGGCTGATCTGTGTCGCTGGGCTCCGGGCGATCAGCACTCATGGCACGGCCAGTGCGCGGATGGGCGACTGGCTGGCGTTGGCAGATGGAATACTGGCACAGACCGCGGCCAACTCAACGCATCCCAGCGGCCGGTGGCAGCGGGCCCCCGGGGACGAACGAAGTGATGCCGCGCTCCTCTTGCCCCCGATCAGGGGAGCGGTGGCGGCGGATGACCCGCGCACCTTGGCAACCCTCTACGCCGTCGAGCAGGACCTCGCTGACGACAACTACCTCTACCGTTTCCGCCAGGGCCCGGGTCCTTTGGAAGAGGCCGAGGGTGCCTTCCTGCTATGCGGGTTCACCATGGCATTGGCCCAGCACCAACAAGGTCGTGAAGTCCAAGCGACGCGTTGGTTTGAGCGAAATCGCGCAGCCTGCGGTCCGGCCGATTTGTACTCGGAAGAATTCGATGTGAGGCAGCGCCAGCTGCGCGGCAACCTGCCCCAGGCCTTTGTCCACGCGCTGATGCTGGAGTGCTCGGTCCGGCTAGCCAAGCCGTGGGGGGCACCCTAAAAACCCCCCGGGAACTGCCAACGGCCAACACCGCTGGCAGGGACGCGTCCGGTCGCCGGTCCCCCACGCCCGCTCCGGGAGTCATCGGACAAGCCGCCGGATCAGCAGGGCCCCGAGTCCCAGCCCTGCGAAGGCACCGCCCGTGGACAGACCGGCGTGGTGTGAGAACCATAGTTGGGGAGCATGGGAGTGTGCCCTGTCGTCAAAGATGCCGTGGGCCCCAAAATCCCGGCCGCCGGCTCCGTCTGCGGGTTCCCAAAGATTTTGCGGGGCGTCCGTAGCAGCTTTTTGTTTGGTCTGTTGGGACTTGAACCCGGTCCGGGCCAAATACCTGTCGAGCACGGGTGCCGCAAACTTGTTGGCAAAGATGGTGCCAACTGTTGACGCGCCGACCCAGTATTGCTTGCGCTCGGGGTGGTCGGCCGCAAAAACAACCCCGCGGGCTGCGACCTCGGGCTGGTAAATCGGCGGCACAGGCTGGGGATGATTCGGCATCCGCGAGAGCACCCACGAGAACTGCGGCGTGTTCACTGCCGGCATTTGGGCAATGGTGATGTGCACCTTGGACTTCTCGTGGAGCAGTTCGGTGCGGATCGTGGAGGTGAAACCGTTCACTGCGTGCTTGGCCCCGCAATAGGCGGACTGGAGAGGAATGCTCCGCGCGCCCAGCGCGGATCCGACCTGGACAATGGTCCCGTGGCCGGCCGGGACCATTCTTGAGAGCGCAACATGGGTTCCGTAGACGAATCCCAGGTAGGCGACGTCGGTCACTCGTTTGAACTCCTCGGGCTTGATGTCGAGAAAGCGCGCGAAGACCGAGGTGAAGGCTACATTGATCCAAACATCTATGGGGCCGAATGCCTCCTCGACGGCGGCAGCCGCCGATTCAAGCTGCGCATAGTCTGAAACGTCGGTGGGGATCGCCAGCGCTTGGCCGCCAGCACTCTCAACGTCTTTCTTGGCTCCGTCCAGCCCCGCCTGGCCGCGTGCCAGCAAGCCGACCTTGGCGCCACGCCGCCCGAACGCCTGCGCCGTCGCCCTCCCGATGCCGGCGCTTGCGCCGGTGATCACAACAACCTGTGGCGTTTTCATGGGATGCCTACTCTCTGCCGGCATTTTGCCGGCTCGTGGAGATGTACCTGATGGTTTATGAGTTGCCGCCCCGGCCCGGCAATCGGTCCAACCCCCGCAGGGGCGGATTGATCTGTTCTGCCCACCGCCTCAGATCATGCTGGTACTCGGGCAGGGCCGAGGCGCTGAGATCTGCCAACAGGGCAGCCAATCGATGCGGCACTTGGGCCGCGTCGGAACCGTAATGCCAGATTTCACCAACGGCCAAGTCCAAAAAATCGCAGTACCGATACTGTGGGACCGTCAGCCGAACCACTGCGTCCGCATCGGCCCATTGGCCGTCCGGAAGGGGACGGGTCCCCAAGCGCCGCAAGAGGTCGTGGAGGACATCAAGACATTGGCACGCAGTTGTGGGGTCGTTAATGGCAGGTGAGAGAGCCCGCTCGGCGATGTCGACGAGCTGACGGAAGCTAAAAGCCAGGTCCTGTTCAGAGGTCCGTTCGGAGTCCAAGGCTATGTGCTCGAGGATTTCCTCATCGAGGCGGTGCCCACGCCGGACCGTCTGCCCTGCAGTGTTCCCTGCGCACTGGTTCAGTGGGTTTTGGTTGATAACGCACAGCGGCGCACCAGCTGGCACAAAGTCACCAATGCGAACCGCCAAAGCCAGCGAACACCCAGCTTGTGCGGCGGCCTGGACAAGGCGGGCTTCATTGACGGAGACGACTACACCGGCGTCCGGTGCCACCACAACCTTGAGTCCGGCACCCGGCCCTGATCCCCCCTGACCGGATGTGGAACCTGTCGCACAATAGGCTGCGCCGCCTGCGTTCGGACCATAGCGTTGCTCCAGGGTGCGTCGTGCTTCGTCACCGAGCTCTGTCACAATGGTCGCAACCCGGATCATATTGACAATCCGCGCCAGATAGCCGATGAAAAAACAGACGCTGGCCAGCACAAAGATGAACGCGGCGCTCACGGCTATACGCGGCACGAAAGGCGCTTGCCCGGTGGCTCCCACGACTGACCGTTCCACCATCATGGCGTAGACAAATGTTGCGATGAAGATGCCGAGGGAAAACCTCACGGTCCGGTCTCGCAGGAAGAAACGCAGCACACGGGGGGAGAACTGGCCGCTGGTGAGCTGGAGCACCACGATCGTAATGGAGAAAACCAGCCCGGTGAAAGAGATCATCGCCGTCACGACGGAGGAAAGCAGGCTGCGTGCGCCGTCGGGCCCGCCGGGGTAGAAGAACGTGCCGGGCCCATTCGCGTCCCAGGCCCGGTCCACCGCGACAAGGACCAGCGACAAGGCGATCGAGGCGAGGACACAGAGTGCAGGCACCACCCAAAACGTTGAACGGACCTTGTCCCGCAGGCGTTCCATGGACGCGAACAGTCCCGACGCGTGCCTGCCCATGGCTAGTCCAGCCCCGTGCAGCCAGAGCCGGAACCGGCTGTCCCTGCCGGGCGAATGGTGGTGGCGACGCCGGCTGCATTCCTAGGCATAGGGTTCGATTCCCCAACAGGCACTGTGGCTTTGGCCCGGCTCCAGGGTCAGCAACCCCTCTCCTGAATTGAAGGCGTTCGGCGCACATGTCATCGGTTCAACGCCGAGACCGGTGCGCCGGCGCCCGGGCTGTGGCAGGGAGTCCCCGGTAAAGATCTCAAGGTAGGGGTAGCCTTCATCTGCCCACAGGGCCACGGCCGGTCCGCCGGGCACGGAAAGCCGGACCCGTGCACGGCCGTCGGCGTCACGGTGCAGATCTGTGTAGCTGACATCGATCTTCCGTGCGCCCAGCAGTTCTTCGGTGCGCAGGTCGTAATGCGTGCCCTGGACGGATTCCCGCCCGGTGGGAATGCCCACGGCATCGACGGGAAGGAAGAGCGAGCCCGGGACGCGTGCCTGTGCGGAGTCGATGGTGGGTGTTCCGACGCTGAGGTAGGGGTGCGCACCGGTGCCGTAGGGGCACGGGCTCCCACCAATGTTGGTTGCGGTGGTGCAGACGCTCAATCCGTTCCCGTCCAGGCTGTAGTCGATCCGGCATTCAAGCACCCAAGGCCAGCCCGGGCAGGCGTACAGGACGTGGCCGAAGGAGGCGCTGCTGTCGTCGTGTTCGAGCAGTTGCCAGGATGCCCAGCGGGTGAGGCCGTGAATGGCGCCGGCGAACGCTGGTTCGGTGAGGTCAAGTTGGTGTTCGGTCCCCGCCCACTCATATTTTCCGGCCTTGATGCGGTTGGGCCAAGGGATCAGCGAGTGCCCGCGGGCTCCCGTGCATTGTTGGCTCGCCGGGTACCCGTCGATGATGGGGCGCGTGCCCGCCAGGTAGGACCTCAAACCTGCGCCCACCTCGGTGATGGCTACGGTCTGCTCGCCGTGGTGGAGCTCGGTTTGGCGTCCGGATGGTGCCGTCTGCATGACTGCTCCTAGCTGGTGGTGGGGTGACTACCGCACCCGGAAAGTTTCGATGTCGCTGCTGCGCAGGGTGAGGCCGTTTCCGGGTGCCGAACTGTCAGGGGTGATGGTGCCTCCTTGAGGGTCCAGTGTGCCGTCGAAGAACAGTGTTTCGATGCGCACGTGGTCGTGGAACCACTCAAGGTGGCGCAGGTTGGGGGTTGCGGCGGCGGCATGGGCGTGAAGGTGGGGCCCGCAATGCCCGGAAACTTCCAGCCCGTGGGAGGCGGCGACGGCGGCCGCGCGCATCCATTCGGTGATGCCCCCGCAGCGGGAGGCGTCGATTTGGAGGCAGTCCACGGCCTGGGCGTCGCACATGCGGCGGAAATAGACCAGATCGAAGCCGTATTCGCCTGCTGTGACGTCGGCGGGGACCGCGTCCCGGATTTCATGCAACCCCGCCAGATCGTCCGAGGACACAGGTTCCTCGAACCACCGCACATCAAGATCGGAGGCGGCATGGATGACGCGGATTGCCTGCTTGCGCGTGTAACCGCCGTTGGCGTCAACAAAAAGTTCGACGTTCTCGCCTATCACCCGCCGTGCGTGGCGCATCCGGGCCAGGTCCCGTGCCGGTTCGGTGCCCCAGGATTCGCCGATCTTGATCTTGACGCGGGGGATCTGCTGTTCGTGTGCCCAGCCGCCAAGCTGCTTCTCCAGCTGCTGCGGCGTGTAAGTGGTGAAGCCGCCGCTGCCGTAGACGGGCACGTTTTGACGGACGGCGCCCAGCAGCCGGTGCAGCGGAAGGTCCAGCAACCGTGCCTTGAGATCCCACAGGGCGATGTCCACCGCTGAGATGGCATAGCCGATGGCGCCCTGACGGGCGCTGTTGCGCACAGCCTTGACCATCGCTTCCCAGCAGCCACCAAGGTCCAAGGCGCTTCTGCCCTTGATGATGGGGGCCAGCACAGAGCCGACAACCTGCCCGCAGGCCGCCGCACCGTAGGTCCAGCCCATGCCGGTGGTGGTGCCGGAGGTGATGCGCACCAGCACCATGGTGGTTGAATCCCAGGCGATGGTGCCGTCCGCTTCAGGGGCGTCCGTGGGAACCGTATACACGCTGACATCGACCGAGTCGATGGCCGGATCAATCATGACCGCCACCGTTGCCCTGCGGGGCTGCCGCCGGTCAGCCGGTCTGCGGCGCGGGCCGCGATGGCCATGATGGTCAGTGCCGGGTTTGCGCTCCCCTCGGTGGGCAGCACGCTGCCGTCCGTGATGTACAGGTTCGGCACGGCAAAGCTTCGGCAGTCGCCGTCGACCACGCCGGTGCGCTCATCGGATCCCATCCGCGCCCCGCCGACCAGATGTGCGTAGCGGTCGATGGTGATCACCTCATCCGCGCCCGCAGCCTGGAGTATTTCCTCCATGACGGACTGCGCAGCCCTCATCAGCTTCCGGTCGTTGTCACACTGCGAGTAGTTGAATTGGGCCACGGGCAGGCCGTGGCGGTCTTTCACATCGGAAAGGATGACACGGTTTTCAGGCAGCGGAAGGAATTCGCACAGTGCCCCGAGGCAGGACCAGTGGACATAATCGCTCATGTACTGACGCAATCCGGCACCCCAATGGCCCTGGGCGGCCACATGTTCGGCCCAGGTGATGGGCAGCGGTGACACTGTTTGGATTGAAAATCCCCGCTTGTAGTCCTTGCCGGGGTCCGTCTCATAGAACTCCTCGGTGCTCACCTCCGGCGGCGGCCCTTTCCACATCCGGACCTCGGCATCGAACCGTCCGGCGGTCTGCGGTGCGCCCTGGACCATTAAATAGCGGCCCACCAAGTCGAAGTTGTTGCACAAACCGTCAGGGAAACGGGCCGAAGTCGAGTTGAGCAGGAGCCGCGGTGTTTCGATGGAGTAACCGGCAACCACAACCATCCGGGCCCGCTGGAAGCGCTGTCGCCCACGCCTGTTGTAATGCACACCGGTGGTCTCGCCGGTGCGCTCGTCCACCTCGATCCGTGTCACCATCGAGTCCGCGCGGACCTCCGCCCCGTGGGCCAGCGCATCAGGGACATGTGTGATGAGCGGAGAAGCTTTTGCGTTGACCTTGCAGCCTTGCAAGCAGAACCCGCGGTAAATACAGTGCGGCCGGTTGCCAAAGCGTCCATTGCTGATGGCGACCGGGCCCACCTTGGCGGTGATACCGCACTCGAGGGCGCCGCGCAGGAACACGTCCCCGTTCCCAGACACAGGGTGCGGGCGTTGCGGATAGGAATGCGGGTCACCCCACGGCCAGTCGTCCCCGGCCACCGGCAATTCCTCTTCGATGTCGGCGTAGTAGGCCTTGAGGTCCCCATATTCCAGTGGCCAGTCAGCGCCGACCCCGTCAGCGCTGCGGATTCGGAAGTCACTGGGGTGGAAACGGGGCGCGTAGCCGGCGTAGTGAACCATTGAACCGCCCACTCCGCGGCCGGAGTTGTTGGACCCCAGCGGCACGGGGTCCTCACCCCCTATCACGCGCGGTTCGGTCCAATACAGGTGGTGCGAACCGGCCTCGTCGGAGACCCAGTCCTTCTCGGGATCCCAGAAGGGCCCGGCGTCCATGGCGACGGCCGTCCAGCCGGCCCGGGCCAGGCGCTGGAGCATTGTGGAGCCGCCGGCACCACACCCAACAATGACGACGTCGACTTCCTCCTCATCGTCGAATCGGCGCATGTCATCGCGCAGGCGGTGGTTGATGCCAGGGCCGGCCGGAAGGAGCCACGCCGATTCGTTGCGATCACGGACGCTGTTCATGACCTTCCCTCTCGGAGCGGGTCCTGATCCGGGCGGGCGTCATGGACCTCGAACGGCTCCAGCCTGTCCACCCCCATGTTCTTGTAGCCGCGCGGGTAGGCAGGTCCGGCGAAGCCGATCTCCTCCCATGCGAAGGGGTGGGAGTAGAACGCCGTGCATGCGTAGCGGGTCCACAAGCCCCAAATCCGGTCCGCGGGATTTCCATGCCAAGGTTCGGACCCCATGTCCTGCACTGCCTGAAGCATTGCGGTCTGTGCCTCCCACGCAGCGTCGGCAAAGATGCAGCCGCTGTGTGCCATGGAGTCTTCGTCAAGGGCGGCCAGGGAGTCTCGCCACGATTGGACGTCGGGGGCCATCCCCGCGTAGTGCCAACCATCGGTCTGGTCCTCGGCCAGCCGCGCGTCGATCATGTTCACTACGGGCACCCGTGGCGGTTCCCGCTGGTCGAGCAATTGGTCGCAGAGCGCGGAGACTGTCGCCTCCTCGGCGGCGTCAAAAAAGCGGATGTCCGGCGGCATGCCCAATCGCGAGAGGACGACGGCCGTTGTCGTTTCATCCCAGTGCTTGGACTGTCCCATCACGTCGAAACCGGGGAACCGCCCTCCCCCGGCCTTCGCGTCCAGCGGCGGGACGCTCATTTTTCCCGCCTCAGAACCGCAGCCAGAATCCCCATCCCGCCCACCATCGTCACCAACAGCGGCGCCATCAGGGGCGGACCCATCTCCATGTTGTACCGAAAGTTCTTGAACCCGCCGGGCTTTTGCCGGATGCCACGCGCGTGCAGATAAGTGCCCTGCAGGCCGTTGGCAACAATGACCGCAGAGACCAAGGGCAGTACGGTTTTCGCCATCCGGCGGCTGAACACGCCGGCGATGCCGGCGGCTGCGCCGACCGGACCGAGGGCGACAGGAACCCACATCCATTTGTTGCTAAAGCTTGCACTGTCATGTTCAAAATAGATTTCAGCTGAGGTGACGAGGGCACCAATGGCGCTCAGGCCCGCCAAACTGCGCTCAAAACGCCCCGTCTCCACATTTTTTACCATTCGGTCGATGCCGTAGGCCGCGATTGCAACATCCTTGGCGACTTCACTTCGTGGGCGCTTGAACATGTCTCCTCTTTCTTCCGGCACCAAGAAAAGGTTAGGACATGGTGCCAGCAGCCGATGGTGTGCTGGGCGCTGCGCCGAGGGGACGGGCTGGTGGCAGTTGATGAGGCAGGAACAACCCCATTTCACAGTGCGCCTCGCTGGCGATCACTGCCAATGCCGCGGCACCTGTGCCTCGTTGCAACACCTGTTTTTGACCATAGCCACATCGTGGCTGACGGTCAAGGGGCGCCGAAGGAGGGTGCTTCCCGGACGATTGAGCGTGGGGTTACCTGAAGCAATCAGGTTCCGGCGTTCACATGCCCCTTCAAGCGGTCCGGGGGTGGATGCCCGAACCTTCCGCCCGTCGTTACCGGTTCCTGAAGAGGTGCAGCGCATTCTCAATCAGTAAGTCTGTGGCACACACCTAGTGGGTCGCCAGCCCCGCAAATGCTCCCCACGCCGCAGGGATCCTGCTTGCAAGCATTCCGGCATTCAACGGCTCGATCGCAGGGGCGCAGCGCGCCAGCTCCCCGTGCAGGGCAGCTGCGAGCGCAGCAGTTGCAGCCAGGTCAAGCGGCTCGGGTGCCATCGCCAGCAGCGCCACCAAAATCCCGGCGAGTGTGTCGCCGCTTCCGGCCGTGGCCAGCCGCGGTGTCGCGTTGGCTTGACTGAAAACCGTTCCGTCCGGTGCTGCCACCACGGTTGTGGGTCCTTTTAGTAGCACGGTTGCACCAAATACGGCTGCGGCCTTGCGGGCCGCCGCCAAGGGCGCCGCCTCGATGCCGGCACGGTCCAGGCCAATGCCACAGCTGGCAAAAAGCGTGCCCAGTTCCCCGGCATGCGGGGTGAGCAACAATTGGGCGTTTTCCTCGCCTTCGGCTGGATGCACCATGGCCAGGGCGGCCGCGTCAAGCACTGTGGGCAGGCCCATCTCCATGGCCTCGCGCACACGCGCCAGCTGCGCGGCATCCCCGTCGGTCCCCGGCCCGGCCAACCACGCCTGCACCTTCACAGCCTGCGGGGCATCTTCCGAGCACACTACCTCGGGATTGCGGACATGAACGGCCGAGGCCACCCCGGACGGGCCCAAATAGCGGACCATGCCCGGCCCGCACGCGGACGCGGCAGCAACCGCCAGCAGCCCGGCGCCAGGATACTGCTCGGAACCGGCAATGATCCCGGCCACGCCGCGCGTGTACTTGTGGTCGCTCGAACCGGGCACGGGTAGCATGGCCGCAATGTCGGCAGGCTCAAGGCGAAGCACCTCGGCAGGCCCCAGAAAACTCCCGATTCCCAAGTCCACCAGGCTGAGCCTTCCGCAGAACTGTTCACCCGGGGCCAGCAGCAGCCCGCTCTTGTAGGCCCCGAAAGTGACGGTCAAGTCTGCACGCAGCACGGCCCCGTGCACTTCGCCGGTCGTGGCATCCACGCCGCTGGGCAGATCACAGGCCACCACGGCCGGCCGCGCATCCCCGGCGAGTTGGTCCAACCGGGCCACGATTCCAGCGACCGGTTCCCTCAACCCTCCCCTGCCACCCGTGCCAAGCAGCCCGTCAAGTACGACGTCGGCAGCCCCGGCTTCCGCCATGAACGCTTCCGCGGGCTGTGCTCCGGCAGGCAGTGTTGGGTCGCCACCGAGGGTCAGGCACCGCCCGCCGGCCTTCTCAAAAGCAGCCAGCGCCTCAGGGTGCGTGTGTTCACTGGTGAGCAACGCCGTCGTACGTGTTCCGCGGGAGGCGAGCCAAGCTCCGGCGTACAGGGCATCCCCGCCATTGTTGCCCGGACCAACCAGCACCGCCACCCGGCCTCCGTAGACGCCGCAGCCGCGGGCGCGCAAGGTTGCGGCCACACCCATGGCCAGGCCATGCGCCGCCGCGCGCATGAGGACCGGGCCGAGGCCGGCTTCAAGGAGGGGCTGTTCGGCGGCACGGACGGCGGCGGCGGAGTAGGCGGTGAGCATGTCAGCTTTCGGCAATCACCATGGCTGTGGAAATTCCGCCGTCGTGACTCATTGAAAGGTGCCAGTGCTTGATGCCTTTTGACTTGGCAACGGCCGCCACGGTGCCCTTCACGTTGATGGTGGGCCCATGTTCGTCGAGGCCGATCCAGCAGTCCTGCCAGTTCATGCCGGCGGGGGCACCCAGCGCCTTCGCGACCGATTCCTTCGCCGCAAAACGGGCGGCCAGGGACTGGGTGTTCAGGCCGCGCTCTGCCGGAACAAAGAGCCGGTCAAGCAGCCCCGGAGTCCGCTCCAGCTGACGGCCGAACCGCTCAATGTCCACAACGTCCACACCAATTCCAATAATCATGGCACCAGCCTATTCCCCAGTCGCCCACACCGCTGGCAAGCTCGCCGCAGGACCCGCACGACCGTGTCCGCACTTTCAAATCCTGCGGCTGGGTTGCTACTCCACTGTCACGGACTTAGCCAGGTTGCGCGGCTGATCCACGTCGTAGCCCTTGGCCATGGCAAGCTCACAGGCAAAGATTTGCAACGGAACCGTGGCCAGCAGTGGGGCCAGAAGCGTGCTGGTTTCCGGAATGTAGAACACGTGCTCAGCATGTTCGCGCACGGATTCGTCGCCTTCCTCCGCAATCACAATGGTCTTGGCTCCGCGTGCCCTGACTTCCTGGATGTTGGAGACTACCTTGGAGTGCAGGGAGTCCCTGCCGCGCGGCGAGGGAACCACCACAATGACCGGCTGTCCTTCCTCGATCAAGGCGATGGGCCCATGCTTGAGCTCACCGGCAGCGAAACCCTCCGCGTGGATGTAGGCAAGTTCCTTGAGTTTGAGCGCACCTTCCATGGCCACCGGGTAGCCAACATGGCGGCCCAGGAACAATACACTGCGTGTGTCGGCCATGCTGCGGGCCAGTTCCTTGACCTGCCCGGCGTTGTCCAGGATCGTGGCGATCTTCGCCGGGGTCTTGGCCAAGTCGGTCAGGATGTCTTTGATCTGCTCATGGAACAAGTTCCCGCGCAGCTGTGCCAAATAAAGCCCCAGAAGGTACGTGGCTGTGATCTGAGCCAAGAACGCCTTCGTGGAGGCAACCGCAATTTCCGGTCCGGCGTGTGTGTAAAGCACGGCGTCGGACTCACGCGGAATGGTTGAACCGTTGGTGTTGCAGATGGACACCGTCGTGGCGCCCTGTTCCCGTGCGTACCGCACAGCCATCAGGGTGTCCATGGTTTCCCCCGACTGGGAGATGGAAACGATCAGGGTCTGCTCATCCACGATGGGGTCCCGGTACCGGAACTCATGCGAAAGCTCCACCTCGGTGGGGATCCGGCACCAGTGCTCAATGGCATACTTGGCGACCTGGCCGGCATAGGCGGAGGTCCCACAGGCCAGCACGATGATCTTGTTGATGGTCTTCAACACTGCCGGGTCAACGCGCAGCTCATCAAGGGTGAGGTTGCCTTCACCGTCGGTACGGCCCAACAGGGTCTGGGCGACGGCGTCGGGCTGATCGTGGATTTCCTTCTCCATGAAGGAGGGGAAGCCGTCCTTCTTGGCGGCTGCAGCATCCCAGTCCACCAGGTATTCCTTGCCTTGCGCCGGAACGCCGAAGAAGTCTGTAATCTGCACCTGCTCGGCCGTGATGGTGACAACCTGGTTTTGGCCCAACTCCACGGCCCTGCGCGTGTAGTCAATGAACCCGGACACGTCGGAACCCAGGAAATTCTCACCGTCACCCAGACCCACGACCAGGGGGGAATTGCGGCGTGCAGCAACAACCACACCGGGCTCATCCTTGTGGATGGCCACCAGTGTGAAGGCGCCTTCAAGCTGCTGAGCCACCAGTTGCATGGCCTGGGTCAGCCTGCTGCCACCACCGGTCTGGGAGGATTCCCCTTCTGCGGACAGGCCGCCGTAAATCTCACCCAGAAGGGTTGCCGCAACTTCGGTGTCGGTTTCCGAGGCGAAGGTGTACCCGCGGGAAACAAGTGCCGCCTTCAGGGGCACATAGTTTTCAATGATTCCGTTGTGCACAACGGCGAGGTCGCCACCGGCGACAAGATGGGGGTGGGCATTCGCGTCGTTTGGCCCGCCGTGGGTGGCCCACCGGGTGTGCCCTATGCCGGTGTTTGCAGCCGGCAGCGGGTTGTGCTCCAGTTCTTCAAGCAACCGAACGAGCTTTCCGCTCTTCTTGCGCATCTCTATGCCGTCGGCGCCGACCACGGCGATCCCGGCCGAGTCGTAGCCGCGATACTCGAGGCGCCGAAGCCCCTCGATGATCACTTCCTCGGCGCGACGCCCTGTTGACAAGGTTGCATCCTGAGCCGGGGCGGTACCGGCGTATCCCACAATTCCACACATGAAAATTAATCATAAACCCCACAGAATTTGTAGGACGTTCTACGTCTAGGTGCGGAAGCCATACCAACAAAGTGTCAAATGATTAGGCTCACACGACGCACCTCGTTTCCCACACCAAGCCAAACAAGGCAGAATCGAAGGTGTGACAGTGCAAAAAACCGACTCAGGCAGTGGCCTTGGCACCTCCCCCTTCGTGGAACTGGACCGCCAGACCTGGTCCCGCTTGGCCAATAAGATCGAGCAGCCACTGAATGAGGACGACGTCCAACGCCTGCGTGGCCTTGGCGACCAGCTCAACATGCGCGAAATACATGACGTCTACCTCCCGCTGTCCCGGCTGCTCAACCTCTACGTGGCAGCGGCCGGCCACCTGCACAGTGCCACCACCACTTTTCTGGGCGAACGGGGCTCCCGGACACCCTTTGTCATCGGGGTGGCGGGCTCGGTGGCTGTGGGCAAGTCCACAACCGCCCGAGTGCTTCGCGAGATGCTGCGCCGCTGGCCGGATACACCGAATGTGGAGCTTGTCACCACTGACGGCTTTCTCTACCCCAACGCCGAGCTGGAACGCCGCGGCCTCATGGGCCGCAAGGGCTTCCCTGAGTCCTACGACCGCCGCGCCCTGCTGCGTTTTGTCAGCGCCGTCAAAAGCGGCGCCGAGGAAGTCCGCGCCCCCATGTACTCGCACCTGACCTACGACATCCTCCCCGGGAAGGAAGTGGTGGTCCGCCGCCCCGACGTCCTGATCGTCGAGGGCCTGAATGTCCTCGCCGCAGCCCGGCCCCGCAGCGATGGCCGCTCCGGCCTGGTCGTCAGCGACTTCTTCGACTTCTCCATCTACGTCGACGCCAAAACCAGCCACATCGAGCAGTGGTACATTGACCGTTTCCGGTCCCTGCGCAGCGGCGCGTTCGCCGACCCCAACTCCTACTTCCGCCGCTACGCCGACCTGTCCGACGTCGAGGCCGCTGCCACCGCCACGAGGATCTGGAAAAGCATCAACGAACCAAACCTGATTCAGAACGTGCTGCCCACCCGCGGCCGCGCCCAGCTGGTCCTGACGAAGGACGCCGACCACTCCATTCGTCGAATGCTGCTGAGGAAGGTTTAGAGTGCCGGTCGTGGGCTTCCACCAGGCCCGACGCCCCCGCCAATCCCCCGGAGAACGCCTGTGCACGGATTTCTCGTGGCCCCGCCCGGGCGGGCTCATCCTCTCGCTCGCAGGAGCCGCACTGGTCATCGCCGGCGCGGCGGCGCTGGGTCCCTCCGGGCTGCCCCCAGCGGCCTCCAGTGCCGCCCCGGGCGCAAGCACGACGCCGGCACCCACCCAGACACCCGGCGCACCCGCCGCCAGTCCCCCTGACATATCGAGCGGCGCCGCCGCTGCCGCCCGGCACCCCACTCCGGCGAGCCTTGCGCCGTCGGGCGGCTCCGCCTCAGCCATGCCGCCGGCCCCTCTCATCGACGGGTCAACGCTGGACTCCCCCATCCAACGACTCTTTGCCAGTAGCGGCGGAGGCCCCTTGGATCAGGCACTGCTGAACATCAAGAACCCGGCAAGCCGCCTGGTCCTGGTCAACAAGCGCCGACCTTTGGTCCCCACCGACTTCGTCCCACCGGACTTGATCACAGCCGCCATCCCCTCGGGCTCCGGCGAACCGGTTCTTGTCCGGGCAGAAGCCGGTGCAGCAGCCGAGGGCATGTTTGCGGCAGCGGCTGAGGAAGGTGTCATCATCAATGTCAAGAGCAGCTTCCGCTCTTACGACCTGCAGGTCCAGCTGTACAACAGCTACGTGGCGGACAAGGGTGACGCCGCCGCGGACACCACCTCGGCACGGCCAGGCTATTCAGAACATCAAACCGGTTTGGCCATTGATATCGGAGACGCAAACGCTGGGCCGTCCTGTGACTTCAACCCATGTTTCGCAGACACCGCTGCCGCACAATGGGTTGCCGAGCACGGTCCCGAATACGGCTTCGTGGTGCGCTACCTCCCCGGGGACGACGCCGTCACGGGCTATCTCGCAGAACCGTGGCACCTGCGCTACTTAGGTGCTGCTGTGGCCCGAGACATGCAAAATCAGGGAATCCGCAGCTACGAAGAATATCTGGGTCTTCCCGGAGCGCCCGGGTATGAATAATCGGCCCCTGAAAATGAAATACAAAATCTGGGCATAACCCGGCCCGTTCTTTCCCGAGTGCGGTACTTTAGTGGCATGCTCAAGGGATTTAGGGATTTCATCATGAAGGGCAATGTCGTAGACCTTGCCGTGGCCGTGGTTATTGGCGCTGCTTTCGGAGCCGTCGTCAATTCCCTGGTGGAGAACATTCTGATGCCGCTTGTTGCCGCATTGTTTGCCTCCCCCAACTTTGACAGCTTTGCGGTGGTGAACCTCAACGGCGTCGACCTCAAGTTCGGCGTTTTCCTGACGGTGCTCGTCAATTTCGTCATCGTTGCTGCAGCAATCTATTTCATGGTGGTGTTTCCCATGAACCACATGATTGCCAGGCGCAACGCCAGGCTTGGCATCAAGGAAGACGGGCCCGCCGTCGATCCGCAGATTGAACTTCTCACCGAGATCCGTGACGCACTCCGGGCTGCGCCCGGGGCCGGACGACACTAGTCATTTAGGACGCAGAAGAGGCGGCAACCCCCAACGGTTGCCGCCTCTTCTGCACGCGGTGCCGTTCTTGCATCTGCGGTACAGCGTGCGTCTGGGTCTCAGCCCACGAGCGAAAGCTCTGCTTCCACCACTGTGACGAGGTCATGGCAAATGCGTTCGGCAGTTTCCAGGTCTGCGGCCTCAACCATGACCCGCACCAACGCTTCGGTGCCGGAAGGGCGCAGGAGCACACGACCGGTGTCGCCGAGTTCCGCCTCGGCCTTCGCCACAGCAGCGTTGATGGCGGGGACGGACGATGCCCGGTTCTTGTCCACGTTCTTCACATTGATCATGACCTGGGGGAGCTTTGTCATGACTAGCGCCAAGTCCTTCAAGCTCTTTCCGGTTTTGGCGACTTGGGCAGCCAACTGCAGCCCAGTCAGCAACCCGTCACCGGTGGTTGCATATTTCGAGAAAATAACATGGCCGGATTGTTCACCGCCCAGGGTGTAATTTCCGCGACGCATCTCCTCAAGGACGTATCGGTCCCCAACACCGGTTTCACGTATGGTGATGCCGGCATTGCGAAGGGCAATCTTCAAGCCGAGGTTGCTCATGACAGTGGCCACGAGAACATCATCCTTGAGTTCACCGGCAGCCTTCTGTGCAACGGCCAGAACGGCCATGATCTGGTCCCCGTCAATGATGTTTCCTTCATGGTCCACCGCCAGGCACCTGTCAGCGTCACCGTCGTGGGCAATACCCAGATCAGCCCCGGTTGCCAGTACGGTCTCCTGCAACAGTTCAAGATGGGTGGAACCCACGCCGTCGTTGATGTTGAGGCCGTCCGGTTCCGCGCCAATGACCGTCACGGCGGCCCCGGCGTCGGTGAACACCTGTGGCGAGCAGCCGCTGGCGGCACCGTGGGCACAGTCAAGAACAATCTTCAGCCCATCAAGCCGGTGCGGCAGTGTGCCCAAGAGGTGCAGGACGTAGCGGTCCTCGGCGTCAGAGAAACGCTGGATCCGCCCGACGTCGACGCCCACCGGCCGCACGGCGTCGTGCTGGAGCTGGGCCTCAATGGCGTCTTCGACCTCGTCTGGCAGTTTGGTGCCGCCGCGGGCGAAGAACTTGATGCCGTTGTCCGGTGCCGGGTTGTGTGATGCGGAGATCATGACGCCGAAGTCGGCGCCTAGATCCGCGATCAGAAATGCCGCAGCAGGGGTCGGCAGAACCCCGGCATCATAAACGTCCACGCCGGCACTGGCAAGGCCTGCCTCGACGGCAGCACCAATAAACTCACCACTGGCCCGGGGGTCACGGGCAATGACAGCCCGTGGGCGCTTGCCTTCACTCATTTGTTCGTGCCCAAGAACCACCGCAGCGGCCTGGGCCAACGACAAAGCCAATTCAGCCGTCAGCAGGCCATTGGCCAATCCGCGGACACCGTCTGTTCCAAATAATCTTGACATCCTTCCCAGTCTAAATCATGGAACAGCCAAATGAGCCACGACAGCTTGTGCCCTCGTCCACAAAGCGGCGTTCGCC
>JBBSQT010000009.1:0-19580 GCA_038243775.1 Actinomycetales bacterium
CAGTTCTTCCTGGGTGAGCTCGTGGGCGACCAGGATGCCGTCGGTGGCGGGACGGCCGAAGCGGTCTGCCAGGTCCAGGATTGCCTTGGCGACGCGGCCGGGAACGTCGGAGAAGACGAGGTCGGATAAGTTGTCGTTGGTTCGGCGCAGGCGGCGGGCCAGGGCCTGCAGCAACTGCATGGACACCTCGGGGCGGTTGCGCAGCAGGGCGTTGAGCGACTCGTTCTTCAAACCGGCCAAGCGGGTTTCGGAAACCGCGGTGGCAGTGGTGCTGCGCGGTGCAGGGTCGAACAATGCCATCTCGCCGAAGAGCTCGCCGGGGCCGAGGATGGCAACGAGGGACTCGCGGCCGTCGGAGGAGGTGCGTCCCAGCTTCACTTTGCCTGAAACAATGAAGTAGAGCTGATCGCCCTGGTCGCCTTCACGGAAGACCGAAGCTCCGCGGGAAAGATCCACCTCCGCCAGTTCGTCCGTCAGCAGGCGGAACGCCTCGTCGTCGAGCGTGGCAAAAAGTGGTGCCCTGCGCAATACCTCGATGTCCATGAAAACTCCTTGCAGTATGTAGCTATTCCGTAATGACCTATTACTGATTGTTTCAGACCTTTTACGTTTTTGTGACCAATTTGGCATCCCCGGCGTTCGTTGCCAGCATATTGGCAGATTGGCCAGTCCCAAAAGCCCGGGGTTTGCCCGGTTTGCCCCGGTAACATGGTTACTTGGACACTCTTTGGGTCCAAAAGACGCGGACTGGCTGCCTGAGAGGAGCTGTGCAAACGGGTGTTTGGGTTCTCTTGGTTGGACGTGATCTTAATTCTCTGGCTGCTGTGGCAGCTCATTTACGGACTCAACACCGGGCTGGTGGTGGGGATCGGCGGCATTGCGGGTGTCGTTGCCGGTGCCGTGGGCGCCTTCTTTGCCGCCCCGTTTGTGAGCCAATTGGCGCCGAGCCCCGGTTGGCGCACCGCCTTGGTCATCGTTGCCACGATCGTGCTGATAGCCATAGGCCACGCCGTTGGCATGCGGTTGGCCCGGATCATTGGCCGGGGGGTGAAATCCGATTCCATCCGTGCGGTCAACCGGCTGTTGGGCGGGGCGCTGAACGTTGTCGTGGGCGCCCTCGTTGTTTCCATGCTGGCGTTCGGCGTCTCCAACTTGGGCATCCCGGTGGTCTCACAGCAGTTGAGTGCTTCCAGGGTGCTCACCACCATTGATGGGTGGACGCCGGACCCCGTGAAGTCGGCGGTTGCCCAAATTCGTTCGCTCGTGTTGGAGGAGGGCATCCCGGCGCTGCTAAATCCTGCCGGGCCCAACGCCGTAGTGGCCGCACCCAATGCGGACACCAACACAGAGGCGTGGAACACGGCGGCGCAGTCCGTCATGAAAATCTCCGGCACGGCATTTCAGTGCGGCCAAAACCAGACCGGAACGGGCTTTGTGATCTCCCCGGGGCGCGTCCTGAGCAACGCCCATGTGGTGGCCGGGGTACCCAGGCCCGTGGTGCAGACCCAAACTCAGGGGGCCCTGCCGGCCCGGGTCGTGTACTTCGACGCGGTGCAGGACTTGGCGATTCTGGCTGTTGCCGGCCTCGAGGCAGCACCGCTTGCGTCCTCCGGGACTGTCGCCCCGAACACGCTGGCGGCGTTTGCCGGCTACCCGTTGGGCGGGCCCCTGCAGATCCGCCCGGCAACCGTGCGTTCCTCCGGGCCGCTGCTGGTTCCGGACATCTCGGGCGGGGCGGAGTCATTGCTGGACGTGTATCAGCTGGCCGGCAACGTGCAGTCCGGCAATTCGGGTGGACCGTTGCTGGACCAGGCCGGGCGCGTGGTTGGCGTGATCTTCGCGAAGGCCACCTCCACCGACAATGTGGGGTTTGCCCTCACCATGGAGGAGGCCGGCCCGGTCATTGCCGCGGCCCCGCACTTGAGCACGGAAGTGCCCTCCGGCACCTGCAGGGTTGGCTAGGAGCTAGCCGAGCTGGTTGTCCAACGCGCCCACGGCCAGTGCGTAACCATGCACCCCGGCGCCGACAATCACAGTGCTGCACACGGCGGACAGGTACGAGTGGTGCCGGAATTCCTCACGCTGGTGGACATTCGAAATGTGCACCTCCACCGTGGGAAGTTCGACGGCGGCAATCGCGTCCCGCAGGGCCACCGAGGTGTGCGTGTAGGCGCCTGCGTTGATGATGATCCCCACCGCCGTGCCGCGTGCGGCATGAATGGCATCAACCAGTGCGCCCTCATGGTTGGACTGCAGGCAGGTGGTGGCGAAACCGGCAGCAACGGCCGCCGCGGTGGTGAGTTGTTCGACGTCGGACAGGGTGGCCGAGCCGTAGATGTCCGGCTCACGGGTGCCCAGCAGGTTCAGGTTGGGGCCGTTGAGGATCAGCAGGGTGCCGCGGCTGGCGGCGGTTGAATCAGCAGTGGGGGAGGTCATGGGTTAATAATGCCCCACGGAGGCTGCGCCGCTGAACGATGTCACCGGGGGCCTCCTTGGGAACTCTTGGGTTAGTGGCCCGGAACGGGCACGAGGCGCAGCGTGCCCACCCGCTCCCGGAGGATGCGCCGGGCCTCGGGTCCGAGGAGTTCGTCGCTGATGACCTCGTCGACTTCCTCAAGCGCGGCAATGGTGCTGATGCCCACGGTGCCCCATTTGCTGTGATCAGCCAGCACCACGACGGTGCGGGCCGCCCCGATCAAGGCCCTGTTCATCTCCGCTTCCAGCAAGTTGGGGGTGGTGAAGCCGGCCACAGCGTCCACGCCGTGCACACCAAGGAACAAAATGTCCAGGTGCAGGGATCGCATGGACGCCGTGGCAATGGGCCCCACCAGGGCATCCGACGGTGTGCGCTCGCCGCCCGTCAGGATCACCACCACCTGCGAACTGGGGCTTTGAAAGACATCGGCAATGCGCATCGAGTTCGTCACCACTGTGAGGTTCTTTCGCCCGGTTAGTTCCTTGGCCAACGCCCAGGTGGTGGTTCCCGCGCTGAGGCCGATCGCCATGCCGTCGCCCACCAGTTGCAGGGCCTCCCGGGCGATGGCCTGCTTTTCGGCCGTGCCCTGTGTGGATTTGAGCTCGAAGCCGGGCTCGTGCGTCCCGGCGCCTCCGGGCACCTTGGCGCCGCCATGGATTTTCTGGACCAGTCCGGCGTCGTCCAGGGCCTCAATGTCCCGGCGCACCGTCACGAGGGACACACCCAGCAGCTCCGCCAAGTCCGAGACCCGCACAACCCGCTCACGGGTCACTGCCGTCACAATCTCCGTGCGCCTCGCGTCTGCCAGCATGGGTACCTCCTCGATGCGTCATGGCCGGTGGCCTGGATTGTAGGGGTGGTGCTCGTCCTCATCCCTTGCTGGAGCCCAGGGTCAGGCCGGCAACGAACTGCTTTTGCAGCACCAGGTAGATGATGAGGGTGGGGATGACTGTGATCATGGCGCCGGCGGCCAACAAGTTGTAGTTGGACAGGAAGGTCCCCTGCAGGTTGTTGATGGCGGTGGTGACGGGCAGCCTGTCGCCGCTTTGGATGAACAGCAGGGGCCAAAAGTAGTCGTTGTAGATGAAGATCAGCTCGAGGGTGGCCAGGGCCGCGACGGCCGGCTTGCACAGCGGCATGATGATCGAAACGTACTGGCGCCACAGACCGGCACCATCCACCAGTGCCGCCTCCGTCAGGTCCGCCGAGAGTGCCTTCATGTAGTTGGAGAGCACGAAGGTGCAAAAGCCGGTCTGGAACGCGGTGTTGGCGATAATGACGGAAATGTAGGTGTTCAGCAGGGAGCCGGAATCGCTGAACCAGTAGGGCAGCTG
The DNA here is from genome assembly GCA_038243775.1 of Actinomycetales bacterium. Lineage (GTDB taxonomy): Bacteria > Actinomycetota > Actinomycetes > Actinomycetales > Micrococcaceae > Specibacter. Next base: position 3,811 of record JBBSQT010000009.1, read on the forward strand.
GATGAGCTTGAACATTTCGAACAGCGGCGTGGCCAAGACCTGCGGCGGGAGCAGGTTCCCGGCCGTGAAAAGGATCAGCATGGTGATGTTGAACTTCCAGCTGACACGGCTGACGGCGAACGCCATCATGGAACTCATCCACAGCACCAAGATGATGGTGGGGACCGTGATGATGAGTGAGTTGAGGAAGTATTGCGGGAAGCCGCCCTGGGTCCACGCCGTTGCGAAGTTGTCAAAGTTAAACGCGCCGCCAAAGCTGAAGTAGCCGTACTTGTCGGTGTCCGGCTTGGGGCGCAGTGCCGTGAACAGCGCCCAGCCAAGCGGGATGAGCCACATGATGGACATGGCGACGAGGAAGATGTGGGTGCCGTAGTGCGGGCGGCTGCGGCCGTGGCCGACGGCGGGACTGGACTTTTTTAAGCGGGTGCCGGTGGAAGCAGACATCAGAACTTCTCCTTCCGGAACGTCCGGGACAGGTAAATGGTGATCGGCACGAGGGAGATGACAAGCAAGATCACGGCAAAAGCGGAGCCGATCCCGATGGACTGGCCCTCGCCGATCAGGTAGGTGATGACAAGTGCGCTGATGAGTTCCAATCCATTGGTGCCCTTGTTGATGACCCAGACGACGTCGAAGGCGCGCAGCGACTCGATGATCGTGATGACGACAATGACGATGTTGATGGGGGCCATGGCCGGGAAGACAATGCGGAAGAAGGTCTGGCGGGCGTTGGCGCCGTCAAGCGAGGCGGCTTCCTTCAGGGAGGCGTCCACGCCCTTGAGGCCGGCCAAGTACAGGATCATGACATAGCCGGCATGCCGCCAGGTGGCGGCGACCAGGGCCGCCCAGATGTTCACGCCAGGATCCCCGAACCAGTCGACGGCCGCCGGGGTGCCCGCCGTGCCGAGCAGGAAGTTCAGCAGGCCGTTGTCCTTTTGGTAGAAAAGCTGCCAGATGATGCCAACCAGTGCCAGGGAGAGCATGACCGGGACAAAGAAGATGCTCTGGTAGATTTTGCTGCCCTTGATCTGCTGGTCAAGGAGCACCGCCAGCAGCAGCCCGAGCGGTGTGGCAATCACGGCAAGGAACAGCAGCCAGAGGATGTTGTGCTGGACGGCAGGCCAAAACGCGGGACTGTCGTTGAAGATGTAGCTGTAGTTTGCGAGCCCGGCCGCGCGGATGTCGGAGAGGGCCAGGCCGTTCCAGCGGGTGAAGGACAAGAAGACGGACAGCAGGGTGGGGATCCAGACAAAGAGCAGCTGGACCAGGGTGGGGATGCCTACCATGAAGCCAAGGATCACCTTGTCCCGCTTTGAAAGCCGTTTGACCCGCCGGGGCTTGGCCGCGGGCCGGCCGGTGCGAGGTACAGCCTTGGAATCTGGGTCGGACGGGTCGGAAACTTCGGTTCGCGTACTCATGGCGGCAACTCGTTTTCTTGCGGGGACGGTGGCAGTGAGTCGGTGCTGGTGTTTTCCGGGGTGGCGGGCCCCGCACGAATGCTTGGCCCGCCCACTGAAGAAGGATGCGGCTACTGGGCGGCGTACAGGGCCTTGGCCTGAGCCTCCAGGTTCTTCACATCGATTTTGCCGTCCTTGATGAAGCCCTGCAGCGCGGGGATCATCACGTTGTTGGCCATGGCCGGCAGTGCGTCCCGGTCAAAGAACTGGCTGATGCTCTTGGCGTTGGCGATGGTTTCAGCACACTTCTTCGTCAGCGGCGAGAAGGCGGACGTGTCGGCGCCCTTGACGGTGGCGATGTTGGAAGGGTCCACCTTGGCGTAGGCGTCCTGTCCGGCAGCTGTTCCGATGAACTCGACAAAGTCGCGGGCGGCCTGGTTGTTGCCACCCTTCTTGGACAGCAGCAGGCCGTCGATGGGTGCCTCAACGGCATCCTGGCCCTCCATGGCAATCTCCGGGAACGCGAAGAAGTCAATGTCGGCGAGCAGGGTGGGGTCCGTGTACTGCTGGGTGACAAAGGAGCCCAGCAGGTACATGCCCGACTTGCCCTTGCCCATGTTGATGGCGGAATCCTGCCACGTCATGCCCAGGGCCCCGGGGTTCTGGTAGGGGAGCAGTTCCCGCCAGGTGTCGAAGACGGCCGTGACCTTGGGCTGGTCCCAGGATTCCTTGTGGGCCGTGAGATCCATGTGGAACTGGTAGCCGTTGAGGCGCATGTTGATGTAGTCAAAGGTTCCCATGGCCGGCCAGCCGTCCTTGTCGGCGAATTCAATGGGGATGAGTCCGTCGGCCTGCATCTTCACGCACAGGGCCTTGAGCTGGTCGAAGGTGGTGGGCACTTCGTAGCCTTTTTCCTGCCAGACGCTTTTGCGGTAGAAGAAACCCCAGGGGTAGTTGTAGTTCGGGACAAAATACATCTTCCCGTCAGGGCCGGTGGAAGCCTTCTTCATCGCATCGGAGAAATTGGCGCCGATCTTTTCCCACACGTCATCGATGGGAGAGAGCAGGCCCTGCTTGGCGTAGTACTGCATGCGATAGCCGGCGAACCAGGTGAAGGCGTCATCCGGGCTGCCTTGCAGGTAAGTGGCGACCTTGTTCTGGAAGTCATTGTGGGGAACGACGTTGGAGGTGACGGCGTCACCGGACTTGGCGGTGAAGGCATCTGTCACGGCCTTATACGCGGCCTTGGGGACGTCATCGGATGATCCGGAGCCGAAGGTGAGCGATTTCGATGCGGAGGGGTTTGCGTTGGGACCGGAGCCGCCGGTGCAGGCGGACAAGAGCGGGATGCCGGCCACGCCGGCGGCACCGAGGCCGATGGTCTTCAAGAGTGTGCGGCGGTCGAGGCCGGGGAGGAAGATTCCCCCGGAGGACCGTTCTTCGTTTCGTGACATGATTTCTCCCTTTGAAAAACACAAGTCTGTGAAGTGGATCACATGAAACAAGCATGAATCGTTCAAAAAGGGACGTCAATAGTCAAAACGAAAAATAAATGATCACAATTTGGTCTCATCTTGCCGCTTCTGCGGCGCACTTCCCCTTGGCCAAGGCTTTCCGCCGGGCATGGGGTGGCTGTCGCTGGAAGCGCGGTCAGCTGTTCGCGGGCAGCTCCAGCGGTTCGAGGGCAGGGCTGCGGCGGCAAAAAGAAAATCCGCTGTCGAGGGGGTCGGTCGCCGGCCAAAAGACACCTGCGCCTGACCGCATCGACAGCGGATTCGGGGCGAAGCTACTTGCGCAGCGACTCCGCGATCTGGTTCATGACGGTGTTGTCCGCCAAGGTCGAGGAGTCGCCGACCGTGCGGCCCTCGGCCACGTCCTTGAGCAGGCGGCGCATGATCTTGCCGGAGCGGGTCTTGGGCAGCTCCGGCACCACCAAGATGGTCTTGGGTTTGGCGATCGGCCCAATTTCGCGTCCCACGTGGTTGCGCAGCGTGGTGACGATGTCGTCGTCGTCCACGGCGGAACCGCGCAGGATGACGAACGCCACAACGGCCTGGCCGGTGGTGTCATCGGCGGCACCGACGACGGCGGCCTCGGCCACCGACGGGTGGCTGACCAGGGCGGATTCAATCTCCGTGGTGGAGAGTCGGTGCCCGGAAACGTTCATGACGTCATCGACCCGGCCCAGCAGCCAGACGTCGCCGTCCTCATCCCACTTGGCGCCGTCGCCGGCGAAATACATGCCGTCAAAGCGCGACCAGTAGGTGTCCTTGTAGCGTTCGTTGTCGCCCCAAATTCCGCGCAGCATGGCCGGCCACGGCTCACGGATCACGAGGTAGCCGCCGTGGCCGTGGGCCACGGATGCGCCGAGCTCGTCCACCACGTCCACAGCGATGCCGGGCATGGGGACCTGGGCGGAGCCGGGCTTGGTGCTGGTGACACCGGGCAGCGGGGCCACCATGATCGCGCCGGTTTCGGTCTGCCACCACGTGTCAACAACGGGAGCCTTGTCCCCACCGATGACGCTGCGGTACCACATCCAGGCTTCGGGGTTGATGGGCTCGCCCACGGATCCGAGCAGGCGGATGGAGGAGAGGTCGTACTTGGCGGGGATGTCCTCACCCCACTTCATGAACGTGCGGATCGCGGTCGGTGCCGTGTACAGGATGGAGACCTTGTACTTTTGAACGATCTCCCAGTAGCGGCCCTGGTGCGGGGAGTCCGGGGTGCCCTCGTACATGACCTGGGTGGCACCATTGATGAGCGGCGCGTAGGTGACGTAGGAGTGGCCCGTGACCCATCCGACGTCGGCCGTGCACCAGAAAACATCCGTCTCCGGGTGCAGGTCAAACACGGCGCGGTGCGTGTACGCGGTCTGGGTCAGATAGCCGCCGGTGGTGTGCAGGATGCCCTTGGGCTTGCCCGTGGTGCCGGAGGTGTAAAGGATGAACAGCGGGTGCTCGGCGGGATGGCCGACGGCGGTGTGCTCGGTCGAGGCTGTGCCGACAGTGTCATTCCACCAGACGTCGCGGCCCTGCACCCAGTTGACGTCCTGACCGTTGCGCTTGACGACGACCACGTTCTGCACCGAGTGCCCGGGGGTGGACAGCGCCTCGTCGACGGCGGGCTTGAGCGGGCTCGGCTTGCCGCGGCGGAAGGTGCCGTCGGCGGTGATGACGAGCTTGGCCTGCGCGTCGTCAACGCGGGAGCGCAGGGCGTCTGCGGAGAAGCCGCCGAAGACGACCGAGTGGATGGCGCCGATGCGGGCACAGGCCAGCAAGGTGATGACGGCCTCCGGAATCATGGGCAGGTAGACGGCCACGCGGTCGCCCTTGGCCAGGCCCAGGGTTTCGAAGGCGTTGGCGGCCTTCTTGACCTCTTCGGTCAGCTGCGCGTAGGTGTACGTGCGGGTGTCGCCGGGCTCGCCCTCGAAATGGATGGCCACACGGTCGCCGTTGCCGGCCTCGACGTGGCGGTCCAATGCGTTGTACGCGGCGTTGATTTCGCCGTCCTCGAACCAGGTGGCGAAGGGAGGGTTGGTCCAGTCCAGGGTCTTGGTGAAGGGTTTGGACCAGGAAAGAAGTTCGCGGGCCTGCTCGCCCCAGAAGGCCGGACGGTCCGCATTGGCCTTCTCGTATTCGTCGCCATGAACGATCGCGTTTGCAGCAAATTCAACGCTTGGGGTGAATCGGCGGTTCTCGGTGAGCAGGTTTTCCAGTGCGTCGCCGGACTGGTTGTCCGCTGCAGTTGTGACCTCAGACATCTAAAATCCCTTCATTCCTTCATGGCTGATGCCCTGATTTACCGCTTGCACAGCCCGCCACGCCCCTTGCGGAGCTGCCGGAGGCGCCGCAAATGGTTGCCGGGCACAACGTTTTGTTCCATCTTTAACTGTAGCGCTTCCCGCCCATGGGCGTGTCCGTCGTCACAGCGCCATGGGGTCAGTGGGGTCGGTTCTGCGCCCAAATGCAGCACTTTGGCCGGAAGCGCCGCATGTGTCCATGCGGGCCCCACTTTCGCGGTGAGCAATTTTAATCCGTTTACGCTGTGCCTTGCTAGTGTTGCCGCCCTGCGTTAACTAGGCTTGGGAACAATCGCGACTATGAGGAGTAAGAACATGACGGAGCAATCCACGCCCTCGACTCAGGGAACCGCGGCCTCCACCGGTGCACGCGGCACCGGCGCCGCGGCGTCCACCGGCGCAGGCGGCACCGCCACCGGCACAGGCGGCACTGGTACCGCAGCCTCCACCGGTACCGCAGCCTCCACCGGTACCGGAGCCTCCACCGGCGCAGGCGGCACTGGCGTTGCCGGCCCGCTGACCATCCGGGACCTTGCCGTCCTGGTATCCGTTGTGCTGATTTTCATCGCTTCACTGATCCCGCTGGTGGACACCGTGAACGGCAGCTTCAACCTGTGGAACACCACGAACCTCTTCTACATGGGCGTTGGCATGATCCTGCCCCTGGCCACCGCAGCCCTGTTCCTGATCCGGCGCTTCAGCCCCGGCACCAGGCTGCGTCTGGGTTCGCTGTCCGTGGACCAATTTGCTTCCGTCGTGGCAGTGTTCGCCTCGTTCTTCTTCTTTGCCAGCATCACCACCAACTTCCGCGCCGCCTACCTCGTGGGCATGATCGGCGGCGTGCTGTTCATGCTCTCAACCATCTGCGCCCCGTGGATCCCGGTTTTGGCCGCTGACTTTGCCGGACGCGCGGAGACTCCGGCCCACCTGGTGGCGCGCGACGCCGTTTCACCAGCCAGGCGCACGGCTGCAGGCAAGCCTGTGGCCAACAAGGCCCTTGCGGGCGCGGCTGGTGTTTCGGGACAGCCGGGCAATCCAGACTCCCAGGGCACTTCCGCTGACGATGCTGCCGGCCGCGGCGACGGGCCAGCTGCCGAACCGGCTGCTGGTTGGGCCGGATCCCGGCCCGCTGCGGCACACACCGCTGCCGGCCAAATTTTTGCCCGTGCCAAGGACGAGCGCGCAGGGGCAGCTGCAGGCGGCGCACCCGACACTGCCGGTTCCCCGGCGGCGGCTGCAGGCGCAGTCTCAACGGCTGGCGCCCCGGATGCTGGGGCCGGTTCGGCTGGCACGGCTGATGCCACCTCTGCGATGAACGCTGCCGTCACGCGGGCGAATGCTGCCGGCGCGGCGCAGCCTGGGGTCCAGGAAACCTCCAAGCGTGGGGCCGATGCCCGGCCAGCGGGATCCACCGTTGCATCACCGTCCGCCGCCGCAGCCGCCGGCAGCGACGCGAAGGCTCCAACTGCGCAAGCTCCCAACGGTTCCGGGGATGGGCCGGCGACCACGCTGAACCCGCAGCTTGCCCAACCATCCCGGGCGCGCGCCCAGGAGCAGACCACCTCGGACCCTGCCAGGGCCGCTGCTGAAGGGGCCCATGCTGACCGGGCGAGGGCTGCTGCCGTTGCAAACGCCGGTGGCCGGGCTGGCGCGGACGCCAAGGCCGCTGCCGCATCCGCTGCGCCGGCGAAGGACAGCAGTTCCCGCATCAAGGAAAGCATCACGGCAACAGTCGATCCCAAGGCCGCACCGGCAGTCAGCACGGAACCGTTTTGGTTCGCCGTCGACCGCCCGCAGAACGTCATCGACCCGAAAACCCGCCAGTTCATCTACAAGCTGATCCCAGGGTCTTGGATCTTGGCGCTGGAAGACCGCGGAACCAGTTTCCTGGTCCAGGACAGTCACGGCAAGACGGGTGTTTTGCTGGACCTGGTGGGTATTGAGCGGGCCTCAGACAGCCAGTAGACAATGGGTAAGGCGGGGCAGGAAACGGAGCTTGGCCGCAAGCGCCGTGCCAGGAAAATCAATCGCGAACTGGCGGAACTCTATCCGTATGCGCATGCTGAGCTTGATTTTCGCAACCCTTTCGAGCTGCTGGTGGCCACCGTCCTCTCCGCGCAGACCACCGACATCCGTGTCAACGCCGTCACCCCGGCGCTGTTCGCCCGCTTCCCCACCCCCTTGGCAATGGCCCAGGCCAACAGCGTCGAGCTGGAAACGCTGATCAAGTCGACTGGGTTCTACCGCGCCAAGGCGGCCAACCTGACGGCCCTGGCCAACCGTCTGGTTGACGAGTACGACGGCGTGGTCCCCGGCTCGCTTGAAGCTCTCGTCACGCTCCCTGGAGTGGGACGAAAAACAGCGAACGTGGTGCTCGGCAATGCCTTCGGCGTCCCCGGCATCACGATCGACACCCACTTCATCCGGCTGGCAGGACGCCTCGGCTGGACCGAGTCCACGGACCCCGTCCGGATTGAAACGGACGTGGCAGCCTTGTTCGAGCCGAAAGACTGGACCATGGTTTCCCACCGGGTGGTTTTTCATGGGCGGCGCATCTGCCACGCACGAAAACCCGCCTGCGGGGCGTGCCCCATCGCCCATCTGTGTCCGTCCTACGGTGACGGGGAGGTGGATCCGATCAAGGCCGCAAAACTGTTGAAGTACGAGCTGGCACCCGGGCAGGAAGAGCTTCGGGCAAAAATGCTGGCGGATGTGGACAACGCCGCCCTTTACCGGCAGGAATTCCAACTGGCCGCACGAACACAACCATTGCAACCATGAGCGCCTACTCGGACTTGTCCGCGCTGCCTGTCAGGGCCGTGGCAGCGGCGTCCTTGCCGGAGGCCATGAAGCTGGACAGGCCCGCCTTGTGGACCATGTCCATGGATGCGGCGACGTCTCGCAAGGCCGCCGTCTTGATGCTGTTTGGTGCACTGGATGACATTCCTGCAGCCTCGGCAAAACCCCTGGTGTCGGCGGACCTGGACATCTTGTTGATCGAGCGTGCGGCAACGCTCAATGACCACCCGGGCCAGGTGGCCTTCCCCGGCGGTGGCGTGGATCCGGACGATATTTCCGTGGAGGCTGCGGCCTTGCGTGAGGCCGAGGAAGAGACGGGATTGGATCCGCTGGGTGTTGAAGTCCTCGGTGTCTTGCCCGAGGTGCCCCTGCCGGTCAGCAACTTCATGGTCACACCGGTCGTTGGCTGGTGGGCCCGGCAAACATCCGTGGATGTTGTTGATTATGGCGAATCGGCCAAGGTTTTCAGGGTGCCTGTGCGGGATCTTTTGGATCCTGTAAACCGGTACACGGCTGTCTTGAAACGGGGCAGGCAACAGTACCGTGGGCCCGCCTTCGTTGTCGGCGGGATGGTGGTGTGGGGATTCACCGCAGCAATCCTGCATTACGTTTTCCACGAGCTGGGATGGGCTGTGCCGTGGGACGAGACCAGGGAAATCCCGGCCCCCCTTTAGCTGGTGCCACCAGTTGATTCCACAGCCCGGCAGGGTGGCCGCGGCGATGGCCCCCACCGGTCTGCCTCGGCTTATTTTGCATCTGCATAACACTGCACCACGCTGACATTTACGGGAAACTCCAGCGGAATCCTGCCAAAAATCAGTTCCGTGGCCCGCTGCGAGGACTCATGGACAATTTTCGTCACTTGATCCGCCAGCTCGATCGGTGCATGCACCATCACCTCGTCATGGAGAAAAAGTACCAGCTCTGCACGGTCCCGGCCGGTGCCGGCCTGATCCGGGCCGAAGGCGTCGGTGCCGGCCCCGGCGGCCGGTGATTCGGCGTCGAGAGCCCGCAGGCGGCGTCGTAGTTCCGCCAGCCAGCAACAGGCCCATTCAGCGGCCGTTCCCTGGACCACAAAGTTGCGTGTGAACCGGCCGCGGCTGCGGGCAGCCGACTCGGCGCGGCGTTGTTCATCGGCCGAGGAACTGCGCTGGCCGGCAATCCATTCCGGAGTGACCGGCGGGGTGCTGCGGCCCAGAAAAGTGCTGACGCTTTCACCGCGCTCGCCGCTGCGGGCAGCCTGCTCCACAAATTCCAGGGCGCGCGGGTACATGCGTGAGAGTTGGGGCACGAGCCGCCCTGATTCGCCCGATGTTGACCCGTAGATGGCACCGAGCAAGGCGATTTTGGCCATGCTGCGGTCGCCGCCAAAGCCCTGGGCCGCTATGCCGGCGTAAAGGTCCTTGTTGTGCCCGGCCGAATCCCGCCCGGCCGCAGCCATGGCCGTGTCCCGGGCAAGTGCGGCAAGAACCCGCGGTTCCAGCTGTGCGGCGTCGGCAACAACGAAGGTGTACCCGGGATCAGCCACGGCGGCGCCGCGGATTTGCGCCGGGATCTGCATGGCCCCGCCTCCGCGGGAAGCCCATCGCCCTGAGACCACACCGCCCACAACATACGCGGAGTGGAACCGGTCTTGATGCACCCACTGGTTCAACCAGTTCCAGCCATTCGTTGTGAACAGTCGGCTGAGTTTGCGGTACTCCAACAACGGTTCAATGGCAGGGTGATTGAATTCCATGAGTTCCCAGCTCCGGGTGGACTTCACATCAATCCCGGCCCGGTGCAGGGCCTTGATCAGTTCCTGGGGCGAGTCCGGGTTCAGCGCAGGAGCATTGAGGGCGGTGCGCAACCGCCCGGCCAGCGACGCCAACTTTTCCGGACGGGAATGGTGGGTGGGTTCGGGACCGAGCAAATCATTGAGCAGCCTCCTGTGCAGTTCTTCCCTCCAAGGGATACCTACATACTGCATCTCCGCGGCCACCAAAGCGCCCGCAGATTCCGCAATGAGCAAAAGAGTGAGCCTGGCAGGGTGTGTGGAGGAACGAATGGCTGTTTTTTGGGCGGCCAGCTCGTGGAAAACCGTGTCAAGATCCCATCCGGCGGCGCCGGGACTGGCTGTTGGGGCGTCAAAAAGGCTCTCCTGCCCGGAGCCCGGGCTGTCACCGGGCAGGGTGGCGAAGGGGGCTTCCGGCGGCAGGGTTGCAGCCTGTTGGCGGTACCCGGTGTTGGCGGCAAACCCGGAGAGCAACAGAATGTTTTGGCACAACGCCAAATCATGGCACTTCTCGACCCGGACATCTGCGGCCAGCAACTGGGGATACCAGTTCGCGGCCCTGTCCCACACCCATCTCGGCTGCTGGGTCCGTTCCAACTCCTGCACCATGAGCGGGAGCTGTTCGCGCGGAACCGTTTGCGGCGGTGGCCCCGGCGTGCCGTCGTCGTGCCTGAGCTGGACCAAAGCGGTGGAACCGTCGGGGCCCGCGGCCAGCAATGCGTACATAAGTTCCATTCTCCACTGGTGGATGGCATAATTCCCCCACACCCACCCGCACAGGGCAAGTTCTCCCCTTTTACGCTTCGGGCGTGGCGCCCGCTGGAGGGAGGGTGCAGGGTTGCTGCATGAGATCCCGTCACGACGTGCCCCGCGGTCCGGGCCAGGAAGCCTGGTTGCCGCGCCGGGACACCACCGTTCTGCTGTTGTCCGCTGCCGCCGAGCTCCAAGGCGCCGTGGGGCGGGTGTGTGCGGCAGCCGCCGTCGAACTTGTCATTGCGGAAAACCTTGACCACGTGGCCGGACGCTGGGAAGACGTGGCGGCGGTGTTGCTGGACGCCAACATGCGAACCCCCGACGGCGGCCTGGCCGGATGGAATGGTGCCCTTGTCATTGTCGGTTTTGGGCAGGACTCGGCCCATATTTGGCAGCGGGCCGAGCGGCAGGGTGCTGACCGGGTGGCGATCCTACCGGAGTCAGCGTCGTGGCTGGCCAATTATTTGGGCTGCCTGCGGAACTCCAGCCTTGGTGCAGGTGTTGTGGGAATCTTGGGCGCCAGCGGCGGTGTCGGGGCGTCAACCCTGTCATTGCTGGTCGCGGCTGCAGCTGCGGCACGAGGCACACGCACGCTGTTGGTGGACGGCGACCCGTGGGGCGGCGGTCTTGCCACGGCACTGTCAGCCCAGAACATTCCGGGGCTGCGCTGGCCGGATCTTTTGCGCGCCTCCGGGACCATAAATCCGGAACAATTGGCGGCGTCGCTTCCCCGGCTGGCGGCCATTGGACTCCTGTCCTGGAGCAGTTCGCCGCAGCGGGATGAGGAACCGCAATCACAGGCGGCTGTGGGAGAAGTGATGCGGGCCGCCCGGGCAGCGTACGGGCTCGTTGTTGTGGATTTGGCGCGGAATCCCCAGACGTTGGGGTCGCTGGCCGGGCATTGCAATGGTGTGGTGTTTGTTGTCCCGGCCCGGGCCAGAGCCGCCGCGGCAGCCGTGGCGCTGCAGCCGCTCCTGCCGCCCATGCCCATGGCGGCGGTGGTGCGTGGCCCGTTGGGGGAGGGCTTGGACGCAGCCATGGTGGCCGGAGCCGTGGAGCTGCCGCTGATCGGCCAATTTTCACAACTGCGCGGCGTCGTGGAGGCCCTTGAATCACAACGCCTGAATGACCTATTGCGACGGCGGCCGGTGCGGACGCTGGTGGCCAACCTTTTGGGGTGGCTCGGTGGAGATTCTTCCCGCAGCCCGGGCAGGAGGAAGCCGTGACTGCCCAGCCTGGATGGGGATCCGTGCCAGGCTCCGGGAAGGAGAGAACGGCAAATGCCCCGGTGCCCCCGGGCAGGCTTGCCACAACGGGGTGGGGCGAGGTGGACGCGCAGCTGCTCGAAGAAGTCAGACGCAGCGTCCTGTCCCAAGCAGGACCCGTGACTGACCTTCAAGTGGCGGCTGCCGTCCGGGAGAGCGGCCGGCTCCTTGGCACGGCAGGTTCACTCGTGGCCATGGAACGGATTTCTGCTGAACTCAATGGTTTGGGCCTGCTGCAGGGGCTGGCCATGGACCCGGCCGTGACAGACATCTTTGTCAACGGCCCCGACTCCGTCTGGCAGGACCGGGGTGCCGGACCCGAACGTGTCGATGTGGGATTCCCCGGTGAGGCGGAACTGCGGGCGTTGGCCGTCCGGCTGGTCGCCAGCGGAGGCCGCAGGCTTGATGAGAGCAGCCCGTGTGTGGACGTCCGGATTGCTGGCGGCTACCGGGTCCATGCCGTCTTGCCGCCCATCTCCGCCTCGGGAACACTGCTGTCGATCAGGATCAAACGCAGGACCGCTCTGACCCTGGCCCACCTGGTCGCCAGCGGCGGTGTTGAACCCGCCATGGAGCAGGTGTTGCGGGCTGTCATGGACCAGCGTCTGAACTTTCTGATCAGCGGAGCCACGGGAGCGGGAAAGACCACACTGCTGTCCACGCTGCTGGGACTGTGCCAGGCCCATGAACGCCTGGTCCTCATTGAGGATGCCGCCGAATTGGAACCGGACCACCCCCACGTTGTCACCCTGGAGGCGCGGCATGAAAATGCGGAGGGCGCCGGCGCCGTTGACTTGGCTGAATTGGTGCGTCAGGCGTTGCGGATGAATCCCGGCCGATTGTTGGTGGGAGAATGCCGAGGCAGTGAGGTGCGTGAATTGCTCATGGCCATGAACACCGGCCACAGCGGGGGCGGGGGAACCATCCACGCCAACAGTGCCCAAGACGTGCCAGCCAGGCTGGCCGCACTGGGTGCGCTGGCCGGCATGGACCCGCAGTCGGTTTTTCTCCAAGCTGCCAGCGCCCTGGATGTCGTTCTTCACCTTGCCAGGAAGGAGGGGAGCCGCGTGGTCGCCCAGATTGCTGTTGTGCAATTGCGCCAAGGCATCCTCGAGATGGATCCCGCCCTCTCACTGGAACCGGCACGCCCGGGGCACACTGCGGGGCTGCGGAAAGGGCCCGGATGGTCCGCGCTGGCTACCCGCCTGGGAATGGACCCAGGATCGGTCGAACCGACAATCAGCAAAAACCAGCCGTGGGACTTGGCGTGAGTGCGCTGATGGTCCTTGTCCTGTCCGGAACGGCCTGCGTCCTTTTCGCCGTCCGAAACACACGCAGGCCTGCGCAGGCACGGCCGAAAACCCGCAACCTCACGCGCTGGGCGGCCCGTCGCAAAAAACCTGCACCGGAATCGATGCCACAGCTCATCCGGCAGCTGGCGTCACTCCTCGCCGCAGGACGGACCGGGCCCGCGCTGTGGCAGGCAATGGCCCACGTCCGCGTCATGGAGCTGGACCGTGCACCGGATGCTGGAGAGGCTGCGGGGCGCAGCGCGGCTTTTGGGGTGCGCCCGCAGCCGGGGGCCGGCGGCGGTTTCCGGGCAGGTGGGGCGGTGATCCGAGCCGGCAATCCCGCCCCCGACGCCTCCCTGACGCTGGTCATTTCCGTCCAGCGCGCCAGTGCCATGGGCCTGTCCAGCGCGGCAGCCATACGGGCAGCCTGCCACGCTGCACCCAACCGCACGGTCAACTCCAGCGCAGGACCTGCAGTGATGACAGGGGAGCAACAACGCATGTGGCTGGACATAGCGGCGTGCTTCGCCGTCTGCGAGGCCAGCGGCGCACCCGTTGCCGCAGTGCTGCAACGGTTGGCCACCACACTGGAAGCCGATCATGACGCGGCAGCACAACGCGAGACAGCGCTCGCAGGCCCTCGAGCCACTGTGCGGCTGCTCACCTGGCTTCCTGCGGTGGGTTTGGGCCTGGGAATCTTGATGGGCGTTGACCCGTTGGCTGCGCTCTTCGGGTCTCCCCTTGGCTGGGTGGTCTTGGTGGGCGGACTCGGCTTTGCCGTGGCGGGCCGGTTCTGGTCCGCTCGACTCATCCAGAGTGCAGCCAAGTCCACCACGAACTCCGTCAGGTCCGGGAGCTGAGGATGGAGGCACTCATGGTTTTCATTTTGGCGGGGGCCGCCGCGGTGCTGCTGTGGGGCCGAAGACCGGCCCGTTCGCGAGGGCACCGGGCAACCGAAGCAGGAACGACGTCGGACACGTGCGTTGAGATGATCTCGGTGCCTCTGCTGCTGGAGCTGTTGGGCACCGCACTGGATTCCGGGCTTGCCGTTCAGGGTGCGCTGCACGTCGTGGCGGAGGTGGCGGGGGAGAGGATGCGCAGAAGCTTGCTGCAGGTGGTGGCCGGACTGGAACTGGGGGCCTCGTGGCAGGATTCGTGGGCCGGAAGCCTCGATCATGACGACGTGGTACAGATCCACGATGCCCTGAGCTTTGGTGCGCTGACAGGGGCTTCCGCGGCCCCGCTGCTCTACGCCCAGGCGCAGCAGTATCGCACGTTCGCCGCCAGGAGCGCGCAGCAACGGGCTGCCGCGCTGGGCGTCAAACTGGTTCTTCCCTTGGGGCTGTGCTCCCTGCCGGCCTTCATTGCCGTGGGTGTGGTTCCAGTGGTGATGGCCATGGTTCCGGCACTCTAGCCCCTGTTGATTCGTCCACAGGCACGCCAAGCGAAGCCCGCGTCCACGAAACGGGAAAGAGGCCTTTTGTCCGGGTTGCTCCGCGGGCAGAGTGGATTGACCAGGGCTTGGCGGCCGCGGCTGCCAAGCATCAGCAACGGCACAACATGGAGTTGATATGAACAATTTTGAAACGGCTGCAGCGGCCACGGCCGCTGTCCCGGAATCCAGGACCGTGAGTGAAATCTTTCCGGGCGCGAGCCGGCAGCCTCGAGTGGTGAACGGTTCGGCACGGAGGGCTGCAGCCACGCCAGGGCGGAGGTGGGCGGCCCATGGCATGGAGGCCGGGATGGCAACAGCTGAATATGCCATCGCAACCCTGGCTGCGGTGGGTTTTGCCGGCCTGTTGGTGGTGATTCTCAAAAGTGATGAGGTGCGGGGGTTCCTGTTGAACATCATCCGCACCGCCTTGAGCTTTTAGCAACCGACAACCGTTCAACGGTGCAGCCCACGGGCAGGAGAGCAGCTGTGAAAACCACCACGAGACCACGATGGAAAGAGGCCAGGGGGTCGGTGACTGCCGAACTGGCGGTGGTGCTGCCGGCCGTGACCGTGTTGCTGGCCCTTCTCCTGCTCAGTGTCTCGGTGGGCATGATGCAGCTGCGATTGGAAGAAGGCGCCAGGGCAGGGGCCAGGTCAGCAGCGAGAGGTGAATCCACAGCCCAGGTGATGGATGTCGCTTCCCG
Source organism: Actinomycetales bacterium (assembly GCA_038243775.1). Lineage (GTDB taxonomy): Bacteria > Actinomycetota > Actinomycetes > Actinomycetales > Micrococcaceae > Specibacter. The sequence continues at coordinate 19,032 of JBBSQT010000009.1, forward strand.
GATATCGGGGACGGGCTCCAGCGTCTCGGTGACGGACTCGGCGGGGTTCGTCACCGTCACGGTGCAGGGCCGCGTCACCGGAGTGTTGTCCGGATTGCTGCCTTGGCCGCAGACAGCCCAAGCCAGCGCAAAAGTGGAAACGCCTGCCGCCGCGACGGGCCTGGCCGTGACAGCGGGTGAAGCAGGTTCCCATGGTCAGCAATGAACAGGGATCCGGAACTGTGCTGGCGGCTGGTGTGGCCATGGCCATGCTGTTGCTCACGGTGATGGTTCTGGGTCTGGGAAAGGCGACTACTGCGGCGGCACGGGCTGCGACAGCGGCTGACCTGTCCGCTTTGGCTGCTGCCGATGTGCACCGGGGGCTGGCCGGAGGGGAGGCCTGCCAGGTGGCGGCAGAAGTTGCGGCAATCCATGGGGCCCTGCTCGTGGAGTGCATAGCGTCTGGCGACCTGTCGGTGCAGGTAACCGTCACTGTCGAGACGGCGCTGCCGTGGCCCGCGGAGGGAAGGTCCAGGGCCGGGCGACCGCCGGACTCGATTGACCCGGGCG
>JBBSQT010000010.1:0-19005 GCA_038243775.1 Actinomycetales bacterium
CTCTAGGCCCTTGGAGTTAACCAAGTTCTGTGTGTAGGCGCGTACTACGCCCGGAACGGTGGAGTTGGAGGTGACCACGATGCACTTCTGGCCGGTCTGGCCCGGAACAATGTTTTGTACAGTGAATGCTGCAGCACCTAAATCATCATCGGTGAGGGTGACGTTACCGGAGGTCCATGAGCTTCCTGCATTGCGGGTGGAGGCCGTGAACGCGGCTTGGGAGCCTTGCCAGACCATCCCTCCAGCGATCAGGATCGCGATGGGTGCGGCAGCAAACATGCTGATTCTGCGTGTACGTGAAGAGGGAGTGCGCATTTTCTGAGACCTTGCAGTTAGACCGAGTAAGTGGTGTGTTTTTTGCCCGGTCTGCCCGTCCAACATCCTTAAGATGTTGACGCCCCCCAAGCACTAACAATTTTATCCTAAGGGTGATGAACTTTTTAATCCAGCGCCTGTATCGAAGGCCACAGTTTCATCGAGAGCAATGCGGGGAGGAAGCAGGTCGATGCGTAAAGACCTGCAGCTCGGTGGGCAAGCACTAAGTCAATTCCCGTGACGTGAGGCCTAGGAGACAGGTTCGTTCCCAATGCCGGCCCCGCTACCTCAACGGGAGCCCGGTGGCTGCAGTGCCGGGGGCGCTCTCTGGGCTGCCATCGATTGGGGGCGCACGCCTGATGAAATCTGGTGGCAGTGGCCTCGAAGCGAATGTGAAGTTCCAGAGGAAAGTGGTGTGGCGGTTCCTGCGCTATCGGCGTCATTGTAGATGGATTCCACACCTTGCAACTCTCACCCGACCGTTGGCCACCTAACTGCACTTCGGTTTACTTAGCACGGGTGTGTTAATCTTTTGGACGTGGCGTGTAGTGGAACGGGTGCCCCCGGAGAATCCTGAACGGTTGACTGGCCATAGTTCTCTTGGGGTGTTGACACGGGTATGTCCTGCTGACGTGGGGATGCAGCAATCGCGCGCACAGAGTGTTTGCAACAGCGAGACTATTTGCTGCCTTCGTGGTTGATGGTCTTTTACGTGTTGGCTTTGACGTTGCATTCCAACGGCTCTTATGAAGACGTCATGCGGTCCTTGCTGGCTGGGATGGAGTGGGTGACTGGCAGGTTCCGTGCATGGACCATGCCGACGAAAGCAGCCATTGACAAGTCCAGGACCCTGGCGGGGTCCGAGGTGATGGTGGATTTGTTCGCCGCCGCGGTCAAGCCGTTAGCGGTCAAGCCGTTCGCGGTCCTGCGAGGGGCCGGGTTCTACAAGGAATGGCGGCTGGCATCTGTTGATGGGTCGACACTGGATTTGGCCGATACACCGGCCAATGAACAGGTCTATGGCCGGCCCTGGACGAAGACTAACTTCAAGAGTGCCTTCCCGCAAAGGCGGGGGCTGGGATTGGTAAAGCGCGGCACTTACGCTGTTTTCTCAGCAGTCGTTCAGCTACCACACCAACGAACACGACCTGTATCCAGCCTTTTTGGCAGATCTGGCGTCGCCACGGGTGCGGCGTTGCTGTTGCGGATGAAAGCCAACAGCGCCTTGCCATCGTTGGAGGACTATTCCGATGGCTCTTACCTTTCAACCGTGTATCCCAGCCCTAAAGACCGGCGCAAGGACAAAGGCGGCATCTGGATGAGGGTGGTCGAACACGAGGTCACTACCGGGGAGGACGTCAGCAGGTTTTTGTTGATCACCTCGATCCTGGACCCTATTGCAGCCGCGGACCCGGACTTGGCGAACCTCTATGCACGCCGGTGGGAAATAGAGTCCAGTTTCGCTGAACTCAAAACCCACCAGCGTGGCCGTGACGTTGTGCTGCGTTCCAAAAAACCCGCCGGGGTGCTCCAGGAAATCTACGGCTGCTTCTGTGCCCACTACGCGATTCGGTCCCTCATTGGCACAGTCGCTGCGGACTTCGATGAAGAACCTTTCGGTATTTCCTTCACACGGACCATCCGGGGCGCACGGCGATCCATCGCCAGACGCCGGCTTGTTTTCCCTCAAAAATTGGCTGAAGCCTTCACGGTCTTCGGCCAGGAAATCCTCCAAGAACTCCTGCCACCGCGCCGAAACCGCACCGTCCCCGCCCCATCAAACGTAAAATGTCCAGCTGGCCACTCAAGCGAATACGCAGAAACATAAAGTAAACCGCCATTGTTATCAACTCACTGAATTGGGTAAAGATTGTCGAACTTTCAGCCCCATATATTGTCATGCTCCTGCCGCGGCAAGGAGGGCCGGGAGTGGCGTGTGGGACGTTGAAATGGTCGATCGACTTGCAAGCGGGGGTCGTCGGTTCGAAACCGACAGGAGCCCAGGAGCCGAAGAAGCACCGAGATTTTGGAAGTTGGAATGGCCCCGACAGGGGACATTCATAACTCAACTCATGAGAATCACACTAAAGTGGGACCGCCTGAAATCGTTGAGGACCCGTTGGTGGCCGCTGGTTGCCGCCGGTGGTTGAGGGTTTTGGGGTTTTGCCCGCCAGTGCGATGCAGTCGTCGTCATTGTTGGCCGGGTCGGTCTCCGGTGCTGCGGACTGGGCATCCGGACCTCGTCTGGGGACGGGCCGACCCCGTCGAGGACCGCGCGTATCCGGAGCCTGCGTGTTTTCCTCGATGCAATGCTCCCGGTCATCGCAATTGTGAGCGCTCGAGTTAATGGAAGGGTGCCTCGGCACCCGCCATTTTAGCGACAGCGCTTGCGAATGATTTCTTACAGGGCCCTGAAAATCATGTGGATGCTCGGCGAGAGGACGGCCGGCCAGAAATCAGCCGATAGGACAGCAATGCCCAAGCCGGTGGACCGATCCCCAAGTAGCGCCGTCACTGCGCGAGCGGCTATTCTCAGAAAATGTCTGAACCGGTAATTTCCACAGTGCACGCCACGGGTTTGACCGGGCGCGTCTATTCCTCCCCGGGGGCTGTGGCGCGCGCCGCTGCACCTGCCTATGTGCTGATTCACGGGATAGGTGTCTCGCACCGCTACCTGGACCGTCTGCACAAAGTTCTGGCCCAAACGGCACCCACATATTCTTTGGACTTGCCAGGCTTTGGTGGCACGCCCAAGCCTGGGCGCCAGCTTTCCATAGCGGATTATGCGGATTTCATCGTTGGCGCCTTAACACAGCTTGGCGTTGAGTCCTGCGTGCTCGTGGGACATTCCATGGGTGCCCAGTTTGCGGTGGAAGCCGCCTGCAAGCGCCCCGATCTGGTGGCCCGGCTCGTGCTCATCGGGCCCGTGGCGGATGTGCGACGCCGGAACCCCCTCCGGCAGGGCTGGGACCTGGCGCTGGACTCCATCATTGCCGAGACCGCCAGATCCAATTGGCTGGTGTTCAGTGATTACCTGCGCTGCGGCCCCCGCTGGTACCTGACCGAGCTTCCCGTAATGTTGCGCTACCCCATCGAGGACCGCATTACTGCTGTCAATGTCCCCATTTTGGTGCTTCGCGGGGCGCGGGACACCGTGGCTTCCCAGGCATGGTGCGGGCTGCTGGCAAGTCTTGCGCCCATGGGTCAGCTGTATGAAGTTCCGGGATGCGGTCATGTGGTTCAAGACAAGGCACCTGAGAAAGTGGCCCAGACAATTCAAGAGTTCGTGACAAGTCCCGACGAGCCGTTAAACGCTCCCGCATGAAGGCGGTTCTTCGCAAACTCGCCTGGTGGATCCAGGACTATGTGTATGCGGCTGAGGGGCAAATTCGGGCGGCGGTGTCCCGTACACCGGCGGCTTTTTTCCGCTCCGGACCGCGCAGGCCCGTCATCGTGATCCCTGGTGTGTATGAAAGTTGGCAGTTCATGCTCCCGTTGATCAAGGGTCTGCACGCGGCCGGGCATCCGGTTCATGTGGTTCCTGATCTGCACAGAAATCGTTTGGATGTGCGCTCCGGCGCTCACATCGTTGCCAGGTACATACAGCAGGCAGGGCTGAGGGACGTGGTGATCCTGGCCCACAGCAAGGGCGGATTAATAGGGAAATATCTCATGGTGGCGCTGGATCGTGAGGCAAGGGTGACGCGCATGGTCGCTGTTTGCACCCCCTTTGCCGGCTCCCGCTACGCCCGGCACCTGCTCATTCCCAGTCTGCGCATATTTTCTCCCCGGGATGCCCTGACCCTGCAAATGGCAAAGGAAGAGCTTGTCAATTCGCGGATCAGCTCCATCTATGGTCTTTTTGACCCACATATACCCGAAGGCAGCGTTTTGCCAGGGGCAGAAAACATCCAGCTGCCCACCGCGGGGCATTTCCGCATTCTGGCAGATCCACTGACTTTATCCGCAGTGCTGGCACAAATGAATCATTTTCCGCCCCGCGAAACTTCAGCAGGGACAGAGTGAGGACTGTACCGTCGCTTCCCCGCAGTGGGACCAAGGCCCACCATCGGTGCCTGAACGAAAGAACCACTATGGGAAGGTGGGGCAGAGCGGGCCACCACTGCGGGCAGGGAGCGTCCTCGCAGCCATGGCCGTGCTTGTGCCAATGAAGCGCACCCTGCCGGCCACGGCCGCTAACCGGTGCTTTGGCTGGTGACAGCGGGGCTCAGTCCCGGCCCCGCGCCAAAACTGCTGCCAGATAGGGAGCCGTCTTTCCCTGCTGCGCCGCGGCCACCTGCCGGGGTGTGCCATGGGCCATAACTCGGCCTCCAGCGGCTCCGCCGGCGGGGCCCAAATCAACAACCCAGTCCGCCTCAGCCACTACGTCCATGTCGTGTTCCACCACCACCACCGTATTTCCGGCATCGACCAGACGGTTTAGTTGCAGCATGAGCAACCGCACGTCCGCGGGATGTAATCCGGTGCTGGGTTCATCCAAAAGATACAGGGTATGCCCTCGTCCCAGCCTTTGCAGTTCAGTGGCGAGCTTGATGCGCTGGGCCTCTCCGCCGGAAAGTTCGGTGGCGGGTTGGCCCAGGCGCAGGTAGCCCAAGCCCACCTCCCGCAGCGTGTCCAGGCTTCTGCGCACTGAGGGTATTTCCTGCAGTGCGTGCGCGGCCGCGTCCACCGTCAGCTCCAGCACCTGGGCAATGTTTCGTCCGTGGTAGGTCACCTGAAGGGTTTCGTCGTTGAACCGGGAACCGTGGCACTGCGGGCACGGGCCGTAGCTTCCGGGCAGGAACAGCAGCTCCACGGCCACAAAACCCTCACCTAGACATGTTTCACACCGCCCTCCCGCCACGTTGAAGGAGAACCTCCCCGCGGTGTAACCACGCTTCTGCGCAGCTGCGGTCCCCGCAAACGCCCGGCGTACGGCGTCGAACAAGCCCGTGTAGGTGGCCAGATTCGACCGGGGCGTGCGGCCAATGGGACGCTGGTCAACCTGCACCACGCGGTCCACCGCAGCAAAACCGACGCTGCCATGCGCCATGTCAGGCGTGCCGGCGGCCGTATGGATCAGATCCAGCAAGGTTGACTTGCCGGAACCGGAAACTCCGGTCACCGCCGTCAGGGCACCGCGCGGAATCCGCGCATCCACGTGCTGCAGGTTGTTCTTACTGATGTTGTGCAGTTCCAGCCACTGCCCCGGCGCCCGCACATCCCTGACGGCGGCAGGTGGGGTGGCCGGCATCGACCGGGGCAGCAGAAAAGGACGCGTGAGAGACTCGTCCACCCCGGCCAGTCCAGGCACCGGCCCGCTGTACAGCACCCGGCCGCCGTTTTCACCCGCGGCCGGACCAACGTCAACTATCCAATCGGAATGCCGGACCATGTCCATATTGTGCTCCACGATGAAGACCGTGTTGCCGGAGCCCTTGAGCTGGTCCAGGACTTTGAGCAACGGCTCGGCGTCTGCCGGATGCAGCCCGGCAGACGGTTCGTCAAGCACGTAAACGACGCCGAAGAGGCCGGAGCGCAATTGCGTGGCGATGCGCAGACGCTGCATTTCACCCGGGGACAACGTGGGGGTGCTGCGCCCCAAACTGAGGTAGCCCAGGCCCAGCTCAAGCAAAACGGCAATGCGGGCGAACAGGTCCTGGGCAATGGCACCTGCCACCGCCTCCCGGCTGCCCGGCGCACCCGCCGGAGCCTGCATCAAGGTGTGCAGCAACTGCGCCAGCTCACGGAGCGGGAGTTCATTCATGGCCGCAATGGTGTGCCCTTCCACTGTCACTGCAAGCGCGGCGGCTGTCAGGCCGCTGCCGCCACAGACTTCGCAGGGTCCTGAATGCATGAATCGCAGCGCTCTTTCGCGCATGGGGGCGCTCTTGGAATCGGCCACGGTATGGAGGACGTGGCTGCGCGCACTCCAGTACCGGCCCTTGTACGGTTTGGCCACCCTGTCCCGCTGCGGCGTAATTTCCACCACCGGCTGCTCCTCGGTAAAGAGGATCCACTGGCGGTCCTTGGGGGGCAGCTGGCGCCAGGGCGTGTCGACATCGTAGCCGAGGTGGGTGAGGATATCGCGTAAATTTTTGCCTTGCCATGCCCCGGGCCACGCAGCTACGGCACCTTCGCGGATGGTCAGTTCCGGGTTGGGGACCAGCGATTCTTCACTCACGTCGTGGGCCGTGCCCAGCCCATGGCATACGGGGCAGGCCCCGGCCACGGTATTGGGGGAGAAGGAATCCGAATACAGGATATCCGCACCCTCCGGGTAGTGGCCCGCACGGGAAAAGAGCATCCGCAGGGAATTGGACAGTGTGGTCACGGTCCCCACGGACGACCTGGTGCTGGGTGTGCCGCGCCGCTGGGCCATGGCCACTGCCGGTGGGAGCCCAGTGATGGAATCCACCTGCGGGTTGTTGCTCTGCTGGATCAATCGCCGCGCGTAGGGTGCCACTGATTCAAAGTAGCGCCGCTGCGCTTCGGCAAAGATGGTGCCAAACGCCAGGGAGGACTTTCCGCTGCCGGAAATGCCGGTGAATGCCACAATGGCATCCCGAGGCACATCCACGTCAACGTTTTTGAGATTGTTCTCCCGAGCCCCGCGAACTTGGACAAAACCCATTGCCCCGGCGTCGCCATCGGACAGGTGGGCGGGGGAGGTGGAGATAATAGCCATTTATCGACACTAAGGCATGAAACCCCCGCAGCAGAAAAATCGCGCCCTCACAGTGCCCGGAACCGGGGACAGCAACCGGCTGGTTTGCGGTCCCCGGCCCATTTACTGCCTCATAACGGCCGCACTGTGAGCTGGCAACTCCAGGGTGGAAGGCACACCACTAAAGGAGAGCTGAGCGCCGTCGTCCGTGGCAAGAAGCACGGTGCCGCCGCGGACCGGCAGGTGAACTGCCCGCGCCGAGAAGTTCATGGCAACCTCCACCGCGCCGCGTTGGAACACCAGCCACTTCCCGGCCTCGCAAAATTCCACACCGGTCTGCTCAAAACCCAGCCCGCTGAGCTCAGGGGTGTTCTTGCGCAGGGCAAGGAGCGCCCGGTAAAGCTCCAGCAGGCGGCCATGGTCCCCGTGGTGCGCTTCAGACCAGTTGAGTTTGGAGCGCACAAAAGTTTGGGGATCCTGCGGGTCCGGCACCAGATCCGGATCCCAGCCCATTTCTTCAAACTCCTTCAAACGGCCGGTGGCGGTGGCTCTACCGAGTTCGGGTTCCGGGTGGGAGGTGAAGAACTGCCACGGAGTGCTGGCGCCGTACTCCTCGCCCATGAACAACATGGGGGTGAAGGGGGAGGTCAAGGTGGCTACCGCAGCAACAGCCAGCTGCCCCTGGTTCAGGGATTGTGAGAGCCTGTCACCGGCGGCGCGGTTGCCAACTTGGTCATGATTTTGATTGCACACCACCAGGGCCGCCGGGTGCACGGCCTCGGGATCCAGGGGGCGGCCGTGGTGGCGGCCACGGAAACTGGAGTAGCTGCCGTCGTGGAAGAATCCTTTTTCCAGCACCTTGGCCAAGGCCCCCACGGAGTCGAAGTCCGCATAGTAGCCTGTCGCTTCGCCACTGACGTTGACGTGCACGCCGTGGTGGAAGTCATCGCTCCACTGCCCGGTCAGGCCGTAGCCGTTGTTCTCCCGGGCCATTATCAGGCGGGGATTGTTCAGGTCCGATTCCGCAATCATGGTGATGGGGCGCCCAGTTTCGGCGCGGACCTGGGCGGCCAGTTCGCCGAACTCCTCCAAAATGTGCTTGGCCCGTTCATCCTTGAGCGCATGGACGGCATCGAGCCGCAGTCCGTCGACGTGGTAGTCACGCAGCCACATGGCGGCATTGTCCAAAATGTAGTCCCGCACAGTGTCCGAACCCGGTCCGTCAAGGTTGACCGAGCTGCCCCAGGTATTGCCCTCCCCGGACTCCAAGTACGGGCCAAACTGCGGCAGTGAGTTCCCGCTGGGGCCCAGGTGGTTGTAGACCACATCCTGGATGACGCCCAGCCCGGCCTGATGGGCCGCGTCCACAAAGCGCTGGTATGCGGCAGGACCGCCGTAGCCTTCGTGGACCGCGTACCAGAGCACGCCGTCGTACCCCCAGTTGTGGGTGCCGTTGAAAGCGTTGACGGGCAGCAGCTGAACAACATCAATGCCGAGTTCCGCCAGGTAATCCAGTTTCCCCACGGCCGCGTCCAAGGTGCCCTCGGGGGTGAAGGTGCCCACATGCAGCTCATAAATGACGGATCCGGCCAGCTCGCGGCCTGCCCAGGCCTGATCCGACCACGCATGGGCGGCAGGGTCAAAAGTGCGGGAGCGCGCATGCACGCCCTGTGGTTGGTGCCGGGAACGCGGATCGGGCAGCACGGCGCCGGCGCCGTCCACCCGGTAACCGTATTCCACTTCGCCCTGCAGGGGTGCCTTCGGCGCCGTCCACCACCCCTCGCGGCCCGGTGCTTCATCGCTGCGGCGGTCCATGGGAAATTCCTGCTCACCTGCCACCAAGGTCATGGAAGCGGCGCGGGGAGCCCAGACGTCAAAGCGTCCAATACCTTGAGTCCTCACATCAGCCTTCTTTCTTGCGCCTGGCAATGCCGTCACTGCGCGGCAGGCACCAGGAGCGCCACGGGGTAGTTGCCTAAAATGTTGTCCACCAAAACCTCGCCGGGACCATGACGTTCACCCGTGAGCTGGTCAACCATGCCCAGCTCCAAAGTGATCCGCGTTTGTTTCCAGCCGCCCTTTTGTGCCAACCCGCGCGGCAGGCGGGTGGCCAGGGTCATGGCCCCCGCACCGGCGCTGCCTGAACGGCTGAAGGCAATGAGATGCTCCGCAGCTGACCCGGCAGCTTCAACGGCCTGGTAGCCGCTGAACAATTCCGGGTGGTCGCGGCGCAGCCGCAGCGCTCGCGAGGCAACCAGGAGCTTGGCTTCTTGCGTGAGGAACGACGCCGGGACCGCACCGTCGTCGAGGTCCGCCAGTGCCGCTTGGCGTGCCGTGTAGTCCACGGGCCTGCGGTTGTCGGGATCGGTCAGGGACCTGTCCCAGAACTCGGTGCCCTGGTAGACGTCCGGCACGCCGGGCGCCGTGAGCTGCACAATCTTTGCTGACAGGGCGTTGGCCGCGGCGTAGGCAGCCAGGCGCTGGACCATGGCGGCCAATGCGCCGGCCACCTCCGGGTTGTCAAAGGCGGCGTCCACCACGGCAGCCAATTGTTCCTCGAAGTGCTCATTCGGGTTGAGCCAGTCCGTGGAATTGCCGGCTTCCCGCGCAGCCTTTTGGGCGTAGCCCTGCAGCCGTTCCCGGCTGGCCGGCCACACCCCGTAAATGGCCTGCCACAACAGATTGGCCAGTGGCCCGTCCGGCAGGGGAGCCAGTTGCTGCATCCGCTGCAGGAATTGGTCCCATGCGGGGGCAGCTTCGGCAAGGACGGAAATGCGGGCGCGGGTGTCCTCGCTGCGTTTGGTGTCGTGGGTACTCAGCGTGGTCATGGACAGCGGGATGTTCTCCTGCCTGCTGCGCATCCGCTCATGGAACTCTCTGGGCGTGATGGCGAACTCGGTGGGTTCGGCACCGACTTCCGTCAGGGTGCCCAGGCGCGTGTATCGGAAGAACGCCGTGTCCTCCACGCCCTTGGCCATGACCATGCCGGAGGTTTGCTGGAAGCGGATGCCCAGCTCATCCCCGGGGCCCACCTTGAGCAGCTCCGGCAGGAGTTGCCCCAGTGCGCCCTGCAGTTCCGGCCGGCGGGAGCCGGCCAACTCGCAGGCGTTGCGCAAAATCTCCGCGCCCTGCGGCAGGTAGGTGCGGTACACCGGGAAGGCGGCAATGATCTCGGAGAAGGCATCGGCCGCCTCCGCAATGCCGAGCCCGGCGCTGGCAGGGACCAGCCGCGCCAGGCGGCGCATCTCTGAGTGCAGGATGCCATCGGTGATGCGGCGCTTGGTGCCGTGGATCATGTCCTCATAGTCGGGTACCCGGCCATCGCGCAACGCAGCATCCACGGCGTCGAGCTCTGCCTGGCCGGCAGGGTCCACGAACACCCTGTCAATGTCCGCCAACGCGTCGTAACCCGTGGTGCCCTCACAGTTGAAGGTCCCGGGGAGCGCCTCGCCCGGTTCCAGGATCTTTTCAATGAGCAGGTACTTGCCACCGCTGCCTTCACGAAGCCGGTGCAGGTACCCTTCCGGGTCCGCCAGCCCGTCCGGATGGTCAATGCGCAGGCCATCCACCAAACCCTCGCTGCACCAGCGCAGGATTTCCTCATGTGTGTCGGCGAAAACCTCCGGGTCCTCCACCTTCACCCCGGCCAGGGTGTTCACGGCAAAGAACCGGCGGTAGTTCAAGTCAACATCGGCCCGGCGCCAGTCCACCAGCTGATAGTGCTGGCGGTCGTGGACGTCGGTGGCGCTGTCTCCCGGCGTAAAGCTGCCGGCCGCCAGGGGGAAGCGGTGATCGTAGTAGCGCAACTCCCCGTCAACAATTTCCAGGGCGCTGACATCTTCGGCACTCCCCAGCACGGGCATGCGGAGGCGGTTCCCGCCTGCAGCCCAGTCGACGTCGAACGCCTTGGCCCACGGCGAACCTTGGCCTTCCTGCAGCAGCGACCACCACCACGGATTCTGCCGGGGGGTGGCCACACCCATGTGGTTGGGCACTATGTCCACCAGGACGCCCATGCCTGCTTCCTTGGCGGCTTCGGAAAGGGCACGCAAACCCTTCGGGCCACCGCGCTCAGCGTCGATGCTGGTGGGATCGGTGACGTCATAACCGTGGGTGGAGCCCTCCTCCGCCGTCAAAATGGGGGAGAGGTAGATCCAGTCCACGCCCAGTGACTTCACATACGGCACCTGAGCTGCGGCGTCTTGCAGCGTGAAGTCGGCATTGAGCTGGAAACGGTAGGTTGATGCTGGTGTTCTCACGGGGTTTCTCCGTCCGTTGCCGAGGCTGCTACGGATTCATCCCCTGCCATGGCTGCCAGGGACGCTGCGGCGGAGGAATCCACCACTTCCTCGGGACCCGAGTAGGCCCGCAGGATCATGGTTGACTTGGAGGTCAGTTCCACCACGTCGCCGGCCTTGACGGGCTGGGGTTCGGTGCTGCTGGCCGTGTCAATGAGGACTTCCCAAAATGGGGAGTACTCACGGGTGGGGAGCTTGAACTCCACCGTGCTGTCATCGGCATTGAACAGCATGACGAAGTTCTTGTCCGTAATGCGGCGGCCGCGGACATCTGGTTCGCGGATGCCCAAACCGTTGTAGAACACCCCCACGCTGCGCCCAAAGCCACTGTCCCAATCCTCGGGCTCCATCTCGGTGCCGTCGGCCTTCAGCCACACAATATCCGGCAGGCCCTGGCCCTCTTCGCGGCGCACGGGACGGCCGTCAAAGAAGCGGCTGCGCCGGAAAATGGGGTGTTCGCTGCGAATCTTGTTGATCTGCGCCGTGAACTCAATGAGCGGCTGGTCAATGGAATCCCAGTTGATCCAGCTCAGCTCGGAGTCTTGGCAGTAGGTGTTGTTATTGCCCAGTTGGGTGCGGCCCAGCTCATCGCCGTGGACCACCATGGGTACGCCCTGCGAGAGCAGCAAGGTGGCAATGATATTGCGTTGCTGGCGGGCGCGGAGGGTGAGGATCTCGTCGTCGTCAGTGGGTCCCTCAATACCGCAGTTCCACGAACGGTTGTGGGATTCGCCGTCGTTGTTGTCTTCGCCGTTGGCGTCGTTGCGCTTCTCATGGTAGGAGACCAGATCCCGCAGGGTGAAGCCGTCATGGGCTGTGACAAAGTTAATGGAGGCCACGGGCCGGCGGCCGGAGTTTTCGTACAGATCCGCCGAGCCCGTCAGCCGCGAGGCGAACTCACCCAGGGTTGCCGGTTCCCCACGCCAGAAATCGCGCACGGTGTCCCGGTATTTGCCGTTCCACTCGGTCCACTGGGGCGGAAAGTTACCCACCTGGTAGCCGCCGGGGCCAACATCCCACGGCTCGGCAATGAGTTTGACCTGGGAAATGACCGGGTCCTGCTGGATCATTTCAAAGAACGTGGAGAGTTTGTCCACGGAGTAGAACTCGCGGGCCAGGGTGGAGGCCAGGTCAAAGCGGAAGCCGTCCACGTGCATTTCGGTGACCCAGTAGCGCAGTGAATCCATGATCAGCTGCAGGGAGTGGGGGTGGCGCACGTTCAGGGAGTTGCCCGTGCCGGTGTAGTCCATGTAGAACTGTTTATCGTCTTCAACGAGCCGGTAATAGGCGGCGTTGTCGATGCCCTTGAAGGACAGGGTGGGGCCCATGTGGTTGCCCTCGGCGGTGTGGTTGTACACCACGTCCAGGATGACCTCAATGCCGGCACGGTGCAGATCGCGCACCATGGCCTTGAATTCCTGGACCTCCTGCTCGCGCCCACCCGTGGAGCTGTACGTGTTTTGCGGCGCAAAGAAGCCAATGGTGTTGTAACCCCAGTAGTTGCTGAGGCCCTTTTCCACCAGGGTGCCGTCGTTGACAAATTGGTGCACTGGCATCAGCTCAACGGCTGTGATCCCCAACTTGTTGTAGTGCTCAATCATCACGGGATGGGCTACGCCTGCATAGGTGCCGCGCTGGTGCTCGGGGATCTCGGGGTGCAGCTGGGTCAGGCCCTTGACGTGGGCTTCGTAAATGACCGACGCGTGGTACGGGATGCGCAGCTGGCGGTCCCCATCCCAATCAAAGAAGGGGTTGATGACCACGCTGTACATGGCATGGGGTGCCGAATCGGCTTCCTGCCGGGCGTCCGGGTCATCGAACTTGTAAGAGAACAGGGACGGATCCCAGTCAATTTGTCCCTGAATGGATTTTGCGTACGGATCCAGGAGCAGCTTGCTGGGATCAAAGCGGTGTCCCTGCTCGGGGGCGTAGGGGCCGTGCACGCGGTAACCGTACAGCTGTCCGGGCTGGACCTCGGGAAGATAGCAGTGCCAGACATGGCCATCCACTTCCTGCACCTCAACCCGGACCTCGGTCAGCTCCTCGGAGAGAAGGCAGAGTTCAATGCGCTCTGCATGCTCACTAAATAGGGAAAAATTCGTGCCGGTTCCATCAAAGGTGGCTCCCAAAGGGTAGGCGTTTCCGGGCCAAACTTCCATGCGTCCTCCAGTGAAGGGTTGATAAATGTGCGCAGCTCGTGCGCAGGTTAAGACCGTTTTGACCAAACAGTACATGACTTCCCAGCGACTCCCGGCATTGTGCGCCGTCATGATTACGCCCATGACACAGACCACAATGTTTATCATTTTCCCGCTGCGCAAAGGCAACTGGCGAGCGCCAACCAGGCTGGTGGCCGTGACCGCGGCTGTTGGGACCTCCGGCGCGTGCACGGCCCAAAGCGCGGGATCGGGGACAGCTGAGATGGCTTCTCCCAGGCGAAGGGATTCATCCGCGGGCACCACATGCGGTCCTGGGGCGGGTCCCATTGTGACGGCGGGGCCGGCCCCAACAACACCGCCGAAGGGGTGCCAACTGCCGGGGCCCACTGAGCGGTGCCGGTGCCCGCGCCCGCCGGCCTCGAAGCGTCAGCCAGCGGCGAGGGAAGTGCCCGACACGGTGCCTTCCCCGACACGGTGCCTTCAGGGTTGGTGTTCAGGGTTGGTGTGCAGGGTTGGTATGAGTATTGACGGCCGCCGTGAGCGAAGCCCTTCAGGCCGCGAGGAGCATGGAGCGGCCGTCCTTGCAAATCACTCCGGCGACATCTGCCACGCTCAACCCTCCCTGGCGACCGGGAAGTTCTCGCCCGTATCCGGCTCAAGGGCGACGCCGGGCAGCGTGCGGTCAGTGTGTTGTTGCGGGTGGTTTGCACCACGCGCCTGGCACCACGCGCCTGGCACCCCGCACCTGGCACCACGGCGTGGGATGCCAGGCGGGCCCGAGTCGGCTTGCTCGCCGTCGTATTTTGCGCTGGCCCGGTGCTGGCCGTGGTGTTGGGAATCAGGCTCCGCTTTAGTTCCCGCCGCCGGGTTCTGTACGGAAGCCAATCAATTTGTGGGTGCCGTCGCAGTAAGGCTTGATGCCTGAGGCGCCGCAGCGGCACAGGGCAACGGTTTTTCTGCTCCGTGGCAGGGTCTCACCTGACGTTGAGACGATCTCGAAGTCGCCGCGGATCAGCAGCGGTCCGTCCGGGCAGACAACCACTTCCGGCACGGCCGCATCGTCGTGGCGATTCGGCCTTTGATCGGTCTCGCCGCCGCCGTCGTCGTCGCAGCAGTCGCCGTCGCTGCCGCGGACATTGTGGTCGTCTTTGTAGTCGTTATGCGGAAGCATGGTGATGATCATCCTGTCTCTGACGAGTGTCGACCGCAGCTGCCGGTAGGGGAGCCAGCAGGGACGTCGCGCCGGATTCCCAAGCATTCATCGTTCGCGTGGTGGACATGACGTCAAGGGCAAGGGCTGCCGCGGCGCCGAAGTAGATGTCTGCCAGCAGCTCCGGTTCGGCTTCGAAAAGGCCACCCGCCAAATCCCTGCCGGCAATTTGTTCATGGACGGCGTCAGCTTCAACATGTTCATCGAAATACCAGGTGACGTCCTGGTCGAAGCCGTGCCTGCGGAATCCGTTGCCGTAGAGCCTGTTGGGTTGCGAGGATGTCATTTCATACGCCGCCAAGTGACCAACGATGGCGCCTCTGAGACGCCGGTTCAGCCCAAACATGGACATCATGTTCGTGGCAGCCAGCGTCAGCGCCGGAACGGCATCAACATAGCCGCCGTAGCTGTCGCTAAGACCCAAGCCCCGCATCGTGCGGGCAAAAAGCGCCGAATGCATTCGTTCGGGCCGGCCGCCACCATATTCGTCGGCTTGAATTTCCACCATGGCCGCCTTGGGGCGCCCCGCCAAGCGTGGAATGGCCCATGTGTGGGGGTCGGCTTCCTTGAGCTGGTAGACCGATTTGTGGACCAAAAATTCCCGCAGCTGTTCCATGCTGGCCTGCTTGGCAACAAAGCGCGACATCGAAGGACCCACGTCCGCAGCCGCCATTTTGAAGAGAACTTCGGCCACGTCGTCACTGGACTGGGCATCAAGCGGGGGAAGTTCGACGGCGGCACGCAGCGCACGCTCGAACGAGGACTCGAGCTGTTGCCGGGCGGCAAGGAGACCCGGATTCCATTCCCATCTCTCATCCGCTCCTGCGAGTCCGCTGTAGTGGAGTTCGTAGAGCGTGAACAGGGTCAACTGCAGGTCTTCGTCGGTGAGGATGTCTTGTGTCTGCGCAGTGCTGTTCTTCACTTCTTCCAGGAGTGCACGCAGGCCTTCCTCTGCGTCTTCTGCCGGGGTGCGGAGCAGGTCAAACAAGGAACTGCTGACAGGACCGCGGGAGGTTGGAAACTTCATGGTCGTTCTCCTCAAGGGGGGGCCGGTGTTTTGAAAGGGGGTATCAGTTATAACGCATTATGCGGGTCGGGAGATCTTGCATTGCAGCTTCGGGCATTTGCAGCGCCTGAAATGTCATTTTTTGCCCTACGTCGGAGGGGCTTGCGAAGAAATGGCTCTGTTGCTCATGGGGGGCAGTTGACTAATCTAAGGCAGTGAAACCTGTGCCGGCCGGCTGGACCGAGCAACCTTTCAGGCGAAGTCTCGGCTGCGCCTGCATGGCACGAGATTCCGCCGCTGGTCAAAGACACCGCGGTGGCCGCGCTGCAGTGTGCCCGACGCATGTTCCGTGAAATCAACGCCGCGCGACCAGGCGACCTTTGCACCACGTGGTGCGGCCCTGCTGCACTCACTGCGCTCTCCCGCGCGTCGCATCCCCGTTGAGCAGGGCATGGCGGCTCGTGGCCGATCGTCGGAGCGCCATGCGCAAGTTATATGTCATGACCACAGCCTCCTTCTGATCCTGCCTCGACAGTTGCTGACATAATGCCCGGAATCATAGCACGCCCGCACCAACGGGGAGGGCGATGAAATCCCGCCGTCTGGGTGGCCAGGTGTCGATTCTCGCTGCTGATGAGTCGCTTTGACCACGGAGCAGGAGTTACGCCGTTCACGGTGAGCATTCCGCCGGTCACGCAGCTGGATTTAGACGAGGCCTCCCTCGCAGGCGCTTGGGCTAGGCTAACGATCTATGGTGCTCCATGATGGCTCCGTGGATTCCGGCCACAACCCATCCACCAACGATTGCGAGAATCCATGAACCAAGGTTCCAAAATTTCAGCATTCCGTCCCCACCGAGCAGGCCCCCAAACCACCCGCCGGCGATCGCGCCGCCAGCGTTGAGGATCAGCCTGGTGACCCAGCCTCCTCGCACCCGCAGACTTTATGCCGTGAAAATCCAGGAGGCTGCTTACCTGGAGTGCGGCCCTTGACTGGCCAGGACACACGATCCCAGTTCGACCACCCCGAGGCGGAAATCTCTGGGGAATGTTTGGCGTAAGGCAACCGACAAGTGCCCTTGTCCTGCGGCAACGACCAAAAGCAGGAAGAAGTTTTTCATGGACCATGGATTTTTCTTTCCGCGGAAGAGTACTTTTCCAGTAGGTGCCTCTTCTCCCCGCCGTCGGAAGGCCAGTTGATGCGGGACCAGGAAAGTGCAGAAAGGCAAGGATGGGAATGCCGTGGAAACGTTGAGAAGCTGGATAAAATCCACCGTGCGAGGTCAACGCCTGCTGCTTGCGGCCAAGACAGCTTTGGCAGTGGGCCTCTCGTGGTTTCTGGCCCCGCTCCTGCCCGGCGCGGCCCAGGAATACACCTATTACGCGCCCCTGGGAGCCTTGGTCAGCATGTACCCCACGTTTATGGGATCCGTGCGGACAGGACTCCAAACGCTTGTCGGATTGTTGCTGGGGATCGCTCTGGCGGCTGCCGTGTTACTGCTTGGGGATCCGAACGTCATCTCAATTTCACTGGCCGTGGGTTTGGGTGTGCTGCTGGGCGGAAGTCCGCGATTGGGTGCTGGTAGGGACTATGTTCCAGTGGCCACCCTGCTGGTGCTGATCATTGGGGGTCGGCAGGCAGATGCATTTTCCTTCGGTTACGCCCTTCAGATGGGATTGGGCGTGCTCGTTGGCCTCGGCGTCAACGTGACGATCTTTCCGCCTTTGGCGCTCGATGCCGCCAGAGCCCGCATTTCACGTGCCCGGGTTGTTCTCATTGATCACCTTGAAGATGCAGCTGCCGCCCTTGTTGAAGAGTGGCCGCCACAACACGAAGAATGGGCAGGCCGTCGACACGTGCTGGACGGTGCAGTCGTTGACGTACGTGACGCGGTATATGAAGCGGCGGAAAGCCAACGCGCGAATCCGCGCGCTTACCGCCGCTCACGTCACCAGATAGTGCCCGCCAGCTATGAAGATTTGGCTGTTCTGGAAAATGTTACGTTCTACGTTCGGGATCTGTCCGAAGTTTTGGCTGGCGCGATCTGGGAAGGGCCTCAAGGTTTTCGCTTGGGCGACGGGCTGCGCGAGCCATTGGAACGGAGCCTGTCCGCGATAGCCAACATTCTGCGGGCGTGGGAGGAAGAGCACGCGCTGCCACCGGTTTTTGCGGATGCCGGCCACAGCCTTGACGTTCTCGCTGAGGCTGTGGCTGCTACCCATGCGGGCGCACCACAAAGCGTCAACGTCGGTGCACTCGCGTCGGGGGCAGCCGCTGCTCTTGATGTGCAGCGGATCCTTACAGCGCTGAAGCAGCACCTGCTGCCCGACGAAGGTGACGCAGAAGCAGATTAAGCGCTCGGCCGGCCGCCGGACCGCGCTCAAGCCCTCTGCGCGTCCCAAACAATTTCGATTCGATGCTGCCGTCGCCGTGTGAGGAGGCTTTATCGCGCGGGTCTGGCGCTGCACGGGCTGGCGCCCGCGCGTTCGAATCGTTACCGTAGGAGAAACGGTCGCTGCCATATTGACGACTCCGCAGGGGTCCAGAAAGACGCGGATGCGCCGACCGAAAAATCAGCAACTTCGAAATCCAAAAAACAGCAGCACTGACCAGAAGGAAACACATGCCAAACAAGGAATCCGCCCACCCGTACAACCTTCCTGACGCTGCTCAGGACTCTGGTGGAGACAGTGCCGAAGCCCGCAAGGAACGTCAGGATAGCCCCGAAACGGTCCCGGCGAACCCCTCACACGACGTTGAAACCGATCCTGCCCTCAACGACGGCCTCGGACAAGACTGGTCTGACGAGGGCGGGGCAACTCCCCAAGGGCCCGCAACGTCATCCGAATAAACCATCCACGCCCTGAATTTGCGGGGCACCCTGGATCACTTTGCCCTGCTCGCGACAGCGGCGGGGCAAAGTACTTCGCCAACTCCAGGTCGCGGCGGCGGTGCTGCTCCGACCGCCGTTAAGGCACCGGATCGGCAGCGGAAACAGGAAGCGTCCTGTCCTCGCTCAGCCCACCGCGAGCGCTGACGCCAAATGCGCTGTCCTGAACGAAGTCCTTGGGGCCGCAGCTGCCCGCGAGGTTCATGGCGCCAGGGGCACTGGCGGCAAAAAGCTCTGCAAGTGCGTGCTGTCCGCCGCTGGCGTACCAACGGCGTTGTTGCTGCGCCCCGGATCCCTCAGCCTGCAGCTGCCGCACCAGGGACATGACAGCTGCCAAGTCCCCGCTGGCTTCCAAGGCCGGGCTTATGGCATCCAGCAGGGCCTGGACCGCTTCAGCTGCCGGCACCAGCGTTTCGTGAAACGGATGAACAAGTTCGCCGTCCATGCCGTAGCGGGCACC
>JBBSQT010000011.1:0-18194 GCA_038243775.1 Actinomycetales bacterium
CATCCTGGTGGTCACGAACGAGGCCGCCCGCGACGCCGGCATCAAGGCAGGCAACCTCGTCAAATTGTCCTCCGGCATTCTCGGCGGCGGGGGCGGCGGCAAGCCGGACATGGCCCAGGGCGGTGGCTCCGACGCCGGCGCCATCGATGCTGCGCTGGCCGCCATCGTCACAGCAGTGAAAGACCGGCCCTAGGTTTCCATGTCTGTGCACAGTTACCCGCGGGGGGTCAAATTGGGCGTGGATGTCGGCATGGCCCGGGTGGGTCTTGCCTCATCCGACCCCGACGGCATCCTTGCCACCCCAGTCAAAACACTAAGCCGGGATGCCAAGCGGAACAGCGACATCAAAGTTCTGGTCAGGGAAGCCGCCAGCCGCGGGGCGTGCCAAATCTTTGTTGGCCTGCCGCGGACCATGAACGGGGAGGAAAAAGCCTCCGCCGCAATGGCCCGCAGCTATGCAGCCATCCTGGTTTCCCTGTTGCAGGAAAAGGGGCTGGGCATCCCTGTGCACATGATCGATGAGCGCCTGACCACTGTCAGCGCCCACCAGGCATTGCACAAAGCTGGCATGGACAGCCGTGAACACCGTAAGGTGGTAGATCAAGTGGCTGCTGTGGAAATTCTGCAACATGCCATGGACATGCAAAATGCGCGCAATGCCAATGTTGGCCAGGTTGTGCGTCCACGCAGGCCGGATGTTGTGGGGACCGACGGAACAGCCCCGAACAAAGAGGGTTCCACCATTTCCACGCATAATGGCATGCCGGATGAGACGGCTCCGGCATCATGAAAGAGCAATTTAGAGGGAACGCCCCCGCCCCGGGCGACGACTACGGTGCCCCGCGGACCCAACCGGCCCGCGGCGGCAACTTGCACTATGGAGTCTTCAACCAGGAAGAACATGACCGGGCACGCCACCCTGGCCAGCCTGACGTGCCACCGTATGAGGCGCCTGTATTCCACGAGACACCCGATGAGGCTCCGCAGGCCGGCGACAACCAGACCGGCGACAACCAGGCCCAGGCATACCCGGGCCCAGACCATCATGGCCCAGACCATCATGGCCCAGACCATCAGGGCCCTGGGCGCCACGGCCCTGGGCAGGGGGACGACGAGTACCAAGACCGGGAGTATTCGGATGCCGAGGACGAAGGTTTCGAGGACGAAGGTTTCGATGACGAGACCGAGGGGTACCCGGCCCACGAATATGCCACAGCGGGGTACTTGGAGCACCTGCCACCCTCTCGTGGGGACAGCGCGGATTCCGACCTGCTGTCCTCGCGTCGCAGCAGCAAGGTCTCCAAGCGGGTGCGCAAACGCCGCCGCAGCCTTGCCTTCTTGATTATTTTAGTTTTGTTTGCCGCCGTCGTGTATTTCGCCGTCCAGGCAGTGCGGCCCATGCTGGCAGGGTTCCAAACCCCCGACTACCCGGGCCCCGGCACGGGTTCGGTGGAATTCGTGGTTCCCGACGGCGCCACGGGGCGCTCCATCGCCAGTGGATTGCAGTCCGCGGACATTGTGGCCAGTGAACAGTCGTTTCTGAACGCGTTGAAGGAAGTCCAGGGGGCAGTGGCCCTGCAACCGGGCACCTTTGAAATGAAGCACCAGATGAAGGCCTCCGACGCCGTCGCGGTTTTGCTGGAGACTGACGGAAACAGCGTGCATTACGCCGCAGTGGCACAAAACCTCCGCATGGCCGAAACCCTGCAGGTCCTGGCCGACGCCACGGGCCTGCCGCTGGGCGAGTTTGAGGACCTGGCCAACCAGCCGTCCCTGTTCGGCCTGTCCACCCAGGCCAAAAACCTGGAAGGCTACCTCTCTCCCGGGGAGTACCGTTTCCCCATTGAAACGGACGCGAAGTCCGTCCTGGAGGAACTGGTCCAGAAAACCCTCACGGAACTGGTGAACACCGGCGTCAAGGACCCAAAGCAGCAGTACCGCATCCTCACGATTGCCAGCATCATCGAATTCGAGGGCAATCAGGCGAACTACGCCAAGATTTCCGGGGCCATTGAAAACCGCATCAACAACCCGAACGGTGAAACCGGCGGGCGGCTGGAATCCGATGCCACTGTCGCCTACGGCCTGGGCAAGAAGACGTACAACATCACGGCTGCGGAGAAGGCCGACAAGTCCAATCCGTACAACACCTTTGCCAACCCCGGCCTTCCTGTTGGACCGATCGGCTCACCCGGCATCAAGGCCATCGAGGCCGCCGCGCATCCCCAAGCGAACCCGTACTACTTCTGGGTCACCATCAACCTGGACACCGGCGAGACCCTGTATGCGGCCACCTTCGCCGAACACCAGGTCAACGTTGCCAAGTACGTTGCCTGGTGCGGGGCCAACCCGGGGAAGTGCGACTAAGTGAAGCATCCGCTCACCGGCGCGGTCCTGGGGCACCCCATTGGGCATTCCAAGTCGCCGGCCATGCACAACGCCGCCTACTCGGTGCTGGGCGCCAATTTCGCCTACCAGGCCCTTGACGTCCAGATTCCGGAGCTGGGCGCCCTCATTGCCAGGGTCCGCCGGGAAGGCACTTGGTACGGTTTGTCTGTCACCATGCCGCTGAAGAATGCCGCCGTGTTCCTGGTCGACGAGCTCACCCCGGTCGCTGCCGCGCTGGGTGCCGTGAACACCATTGTGTGCACCACGGACGACGCCGGACACGCCCGCCTCGTGGGGGAGAACACCGACGTGGCCGGGATTGTCAACTCCCTGCGCCACGCCGGGGTGCGGGAGCGCCCCCGGGCTGCCATCCTTGGTGGAGGCGGCACGGCTGTCTCCGCCATTGCGGCCCTTGCATCCCTGGACGCCGGCTGCATCGACATTTTTGTCCGCAACATACCCAAGTCCGCCGGGACCCTCGATGTGGCAGGGAAGCTGGGTGCCGCCGTCGAACTTAAGGGCTATCACGGTGCGGCGCAGGCACTGGCAGGCTACGACGTGGTGATTTCAACCCTTCCCCCGCACGGAGCCGACGGCCTGGCCCGGGAATTCGTGGCGGCGAAGCCCGCCGTGGACGGCGCCCTGCTCCTTGACGTGGCCTATGACCCGTGGCCCAGTGCGCTGGGCCTGGCCTGGGAGGCAGCCGGTGGCACAGTGGTCGCAGGCATCGAAATGCTTTTGTACCAAGGGGTGGAGCAAGTGAGGCTGTTCGCGGCCGCCGGAGGATTCGGCGACTTGGACACAGAACAACTGGGCGACGTCATCAATGTGATGTGTGACGCGATTGGCGTCGATAGGCGAAATCCCTACGAACAGAACATGGCAGGATAGAGAGTATGTTGCGTTGGTTGACCGCCGGAGAATCACATGGCCCGGCACTCGTGGGAATTATTGAAGGCGTCCCTGCCGGTGTGGAGCTTACGAGCGCCCACATCCGGGACGCCCTGGCACGCCGCCGCCTCGGGTACGGCCGCGGCGCCCGAATGAAATTTGAGCAGGACGTGGTCACCATTTTGGGTGGCGTCCGCCATGGACTGACCCAGGGCGGCCCGGTGGCGATCCAGATCGCCAACTCGGAATGGCCCAAATGGGAGGCGATCATGTCCGCGGACCCCGTGGACACCGCGGAACTTGAGGGCCAGGCCCGCAATGCGCCGCTGACCCGGCCGCGGCCCGGCCATGCCGATTTCACCGGCATGCAGAAGTACGCGTTCGACGAGGCCCGCCCCGTCCTGGAACGGGCCAGCGCCCGCGAGACCGCCACCCGGGTGGCACTTGGTGTTGTTGCCGCGCAGATCCTCGCCGCCGTGGGTGTTGAACTCGTCAGCCACACCGTGCAGATTGCCGGCATCGCCTCACCCGGCGACGCCACACTTCCGCGCTTCGCCGACGTCGGCGCCCTTGACGCCGACCCGCTGCGCTGCTTTGACGCAGCCACGTCAGCCGCCATGGTTGAAGAAGTCGACGCGGCCCAGAAGCAGGGCGAAACCCTCGGCGGCGTCGTCGAGGTGCTGGCCTACAACCTGCCGCCCGGACTGGGCAGCTACGTTCATTGGGACCGCCGCCTCGATTCACGCCTGGCCGGTGCGCTCATGGGCATCCAGGCCATCAAGGGCGTCGAGGTGGGCGACGGTTTCGCCACCGCGGCCCGCCGCGGCTCCGCCGCCCACGATGAAATTGTGCGCGACGAATCAGGGCGCATCACCCGCACCTCCAACCGTGCGGGCGGCATCGAGGGTGGCATGAGCATCGGTGACGTGTTGCGCGTGCGGGCCGCCATGAAGCCCATCGCCACCGTGCCGCGCGCCTTGAAGACCATTGATGTTGCCACAGGCGTTGCAGCCAAGGCCCACCACCAGCGCTCTGACGTGTGTGCCGTCCCGGCAGCCGGCGTTGTGGCTGAGGCCATGACCGCGCTGGTGCTGGCCGAGGCACTCGTGGAGAAGTTCGGCGGCGACTCCATTGCTGAGACCCGGCGCAACATGGACAGCTACCTGGCAGCCATCCCTGCCAATCTGGATACCCTGGGGCACTGATGGCTACGGGCAGGGACGCGGCCGGGGTGCAGGGCTTCAGACCCCGCCGGCCCATTGTCGTGATCGGACCCATGGCCGTGGGTAAATCCGTGATTGGCGCGGAGCTGGCCCGCGTGCTGGGACTCGACTTCGTCGATTCCGACCACAAGATCGTGGCCAAGCACGGACCCGTCCCTGGCATTTTTGCCGCCAAGGGGGAACACCACTTCCGGCAGTTGGAGGCGAAAGCCATTGCCGACGTCCTGGACTCGCCCAGGTCCAAACCGCTGGTGCTGTCCTTGGGCGGCGGCGCGGTGCTGGATTCCGGCACGCAGCAGCTGCTCGCCAAGGCCACGGTTGTCTACCTCCGTGCAGAGCTTGATACCGTGAAGGAACGCATCACCCGAAACACCGGACGCCCGCTGCTGGCGGCCGACCCCATAGCCATCTGGGAGCGGCTCGCGGCAAAACGCGGCCCCGTGTATGCCCGGCTGGCAGACATCACCCTGGACGTGAACCATTCAAATGTGCCGCAGCTTGTTGAGCGGTTGGTCGGCCTGCTGGTCGACGAGTCAAGGAAAGAGAACTGACGCATAGTGAGCATTCAAACCACTCCGAACACCACCATCAAGGTCACCGGCGTCCTGCCCCAAGAGAATTACGACGTCGTTGTGGGTCGTGGGCTGCTGGCCCAGCTTCCAGCCCTGCTGGGTGAGCGGGTCAAAAAAGTATTGGTCATCCATCCCCGGGCCCTGCGGCTCACCGGTGACGCCGTCCGGGACGAACTCGAAGCTGCCGGCTTCACTGCCCTCACCGCGGAGATTCCTGACGCCGAAGAAGGCAAGCACATCCAGGTCGCCTCCTTCTGCTGGGAAGTTCTCGGCAAGAACGACTTCACCCGTTCCGATGCCGTGGTAGCCGTCGGCGGAGGTGCCGTGACCGACGTCGGCGGCTTCGTTGCCGCCACCTGGTTGCGTGGTGTCAAGGTGGTCCACATGCCCACCTCACTGCTGGGCATGGTGGACGCCGCAGTCGGCGGCAAGACCGGCATCAACACGGCCGAGGGCAAGAACCTCGTCGGCGCGTTCCACCCGCCGGCGGGCGTGCTCGTGGACCTGGACACCTTGGACACCCTGCCCCCGAACGAACTCATTTCGGGCATGGCAGAGGTCATCAAGTGCGGTTTCATCGCCGACCCGGTGATCCTGGACCTGCTCGAGGCCAACCCCGAGGACGCCAAGAACCCCCGCTCCGACGTTCTGCGCGAACTCATCGAACGTGCCATCGCCGTAAAGGCAAAGGTTGTCTCGGAAGACCTGAAGGAATCCGGGCTGCGGGAGATCCTGAACTACGGCCACACCCTGGCCCACGCCATTGAACATGCCGAGCGTTACTCGTGGCGCCACGGTGCCGCAGTTTCCGTGGGCATGATGTTCGCTGCGGAACTGGCGCGCAGCGTGGGCCGGCTCAGCGACGCCGATGCTGACCGCCACCGCACCATCCTGGAACAATTCGGGCTGCCACTGTCTTACCGCAAGGACCGTTGGCAGGCCCTCCTGGACGGCATGAAGCGGGACAAGAAGACCCGTGGCGACCTGCTGCGTTTTGTGGTCCTTGATGGCATTGGCCGGCCCGGCATCCTGGACGTGCCCGACCAGTCCCTGCTCTTTGCCGCCTACCAAGAAATCGCCTCATAATATGGTGTTGAAGGACTGGCCAACAGCAGGCTTCCCCGGAACCGCAGTCAACCCAGAGACGCTCCTGCCCGAGGTCGTCGACGAAGAGGCCTGCACCGAAGCACTGGAAAAATCCAATGACATTGGCGACAAAATCTTCGTCCTGCTGGCCCGCGGTCTTGTTTCGGAGGCAGCCGACCTTGCCGCGGACGCCCGCCTGAAGGATCCCGGTTCGCTGCGGTTGCAGGTCCTGGATGCCGAAGTCCTGCGCGCCAGCAAGCACTACGAAAGGGCTGAACGGATCCTTCGTTCGCTCCTGCCCGAAGTGGCCGGCACTCCCATGGAACCGTGGGTGCTGCAGCAAATGGGGAAGGTCCACTTCAGCAGCGGCCAGTACGAGGCAGCGGCCAAGAGCTTCAACCAGACGCTGCAGCTGCGGGTCGCCTCCGGTGCCGATGCCACCGCCATCTACTCGGCGACTGTTTCGCTCACGCGTGCACTGGACCTGGCCGAACGCGAATAACCCGCGCCGCATAGCTCGGCGGCTTTGGGTGCCGCCGCCCGGGCGGGATTCGCGCATAAGTGGAGCGGGCCGCCGTCGTGCTTACAAGGGACGCGCACAACCATGGTGGGGCAAATCATGCTACGGCGCAAAGCTAGGTGCGGTAGTATGGTCAATGGATTTTTGATAACACTTATACGCTAAGAGGCTATTGTGGCAACGACTAACGATATTAAGAACGGCACCGTTCTCAAACTTGAGGGACAGCTCTGGAACATCATCGAGTTCCAGCACGTCAAGCCAGGCAAGGGTGGCGCGTTTGTTCGTACCAAGATGCGCAACATCCTCTCCGGCAAGGTGGTGGACAAGACCTTCAACGCGGGCCTGAAGATCGAAACTGCCACGGTTGACCGCTCGGACTTCCAGTACCTGTACCAGGACGGCGAAGACTACGTATTCATGGACCTGGACAACTTCGACCAGCTCACCGTGTCCGGCAAGACCGTTGGCGACGCCACCAACTTCATGCTCGAAAACCTGAACGTCACCATTGCACTGCACGAAGGTTCACCGCTCTATATTGAACTTCCCCCTTCGGTCCAGCTGCGCATCACCTACACCGAGCCGGGCCTGCAGGGCGACCGCTCCTCAGCCGGCACCAAGCCGGCCACCGTGGAGACAGGCTTTGAAATCCAGGTGCCGCTGTTCGTTGAGAACAACACCCTGGTCAAGGTCGACACCCGCGACGGCAGCTACCAGGGACGTGTCAGCGAGTAGTGGCAAACACGCAAAACAGCCCCACGGGCAAACCGAATTCGGCGCGCAGCAAGGCCCGGCGCCGTGCTTTGGAAATCTTGTTTGAGGCAGAGCAGCGTGAGGTCAGCGCCATGTCGGCAATGACGGCACGCCGCGAAAAAACTGATCAGATCATCAACGTGTACACGGTTGACCTGATCGAGGGCGTCACCTCCATGACCGAGAGCATTGATGAGTTCCTGCAGACCTATTCGCAGGGCTGGACGTTGGAACGCATGCCCGCCGTGGACCGCATCATCTTGCGCATCGGCACTTGGGAGCTGCTCTACAACGACGACGTCCCCGACGCTGTCGCCGTGAGCGAAGCGGTGGAACTGGCCAAGATGCTCTCCACGGACGAGTCCCCGCAGTTCATCAACGGCCTGTTGGGCCGTCTCCAGCAGATCAAGCCGACCCTGCTGGCCTAGCCGCTCGCGCAGATGACCCGCAGCAGGGAAGGAAACACGCCAAATTTGGTGTGATTTTCCTTCCCTGCTGCGGGTCACTTGTTTAAACCGCGGCGTAAACCGCAGCGTAAACCGCGGCGCAGGAATCCGCGCCCGAAACCACGCGACCGGCCAGCACGACGATTTGTGAGCGACGATTTCTGGGGCGGCGTCAGCTCTGCCCGCCTCGTCAGCTCTGCCCGCCTCGCCATCTCTGCCCGCCTCGTCAACCGGAAGCCGTCAGCCCTGGCTGCTGCGAACTGCGGCCGCGTGACGTTCCAGCAATTCGTTGCGCACCGCCACCAGCTGTTCCAGCAACTGGCCCTCCTGCTCCTGGCCGGCGGCAAAGCGTGCCCTCGCAGCCCCTGTGTCCGCATCAACCAGCAGCCGCTGGCGGGTGAAGGCCAACCGTGTGGCGAGCCGGATGAATTCTCTCATCACGGCGCCGGCAGCAAAGGTTTTGGACCAGGTCAGGGCACGACGGCGGCCCGCACCTGTCGCCAGCATCGGCACCTCCTGCGGGGTGAACCAGCCGGAGAGGACATAGTCGCCCAGACGTTCCCGCGTCAGGCGCGCCTCGGCCCGGCGAAGCAGGATGATGCCGACAATGAATAGCAGGAACAGCGGCACCTGAAGGACCACGTAGACCATGAAGAAGCTCGCGCTCAGGAACGATGTGGCGTTCCACAGCCCATGCAGCACCATGGCAGGGATGAGTCCTGAGCACCAGGCGATGAGGACCGTTCGGGTGTTGCCGTTGCGGGCGGCCCAGCCAACGCAGATGCCCAGCATGGCAGTGAACATGACGTGGGCGAAGGGCGACATCATGCCACGCACAATAAAGATGCCCAGCAGTCCGGTCGCCGCGCCCTGGGCTTCCTGGAGTGCCTGGCCAAAGTAGAGGATATTCTCGGTGAAGGCGAAACCGGCGGCGATCATGCCCGCGTATACGAGCCCGTCAATGGGGCCGTCAAAGGTGCGCCGACGCAGGAAGAAGAGCAGCAGCACGCCCGCCCCCTTGCAAATCTCTTCAACCAGTGGCGCCTGGATGATGGCACCCACCATGTCGGGATCCGCCGTCGTGCCTCCCGTCAGAAAGGACTGGACCCAACTGCCCAGCACAAGGGTGGTGACCACGGACATGCCGGCACCCCAGCAAAAGGCCAGGAACAGTGCGGTCTTCGGCTCCGGCTCCCAGCGGTCAATCCAGCCCAGGGTGGCCACGCACGCGCCCAGCGGAATCAGTGCCAGGGCCCCGCAAATAAGGAACACGTTCATGCCGATGGACGCAGCGAAGTAGGCCAGGGTGCCCAATGCCACGAGGGCGAGAACGCACAGCAAAATGATGTTTGTCACCTTCAGGGGCATCCGGCGGACCTGGGTGCGGGCCAGGGGCGGCAGCGGTTGTGGCACGTACCCGGCTCCGGGACTGGGGTTTTGCCACTGGGCGGGTTCACTCATGGACTCAACAGTAGGGCACAGCCGCTGTGGTAGTTTGAAGTGTACGCAATCAACCTTTTAATTCCGTCCTGTGAGGCGGGGAAAGGGGACGCGAGAAAATGACTACTTCCTCCGAAACGTCTGGGGATGTTCAGCAAACCTCGGCGCCGGTCACTGTGTCCCATGTGGTTCTCAGCGCGGCAGACATTGAACGGGCGCTGACTCGTATCGCCTATGAGATTTTGGAAGCCAACAAGGGCAGCGCCAACTTGCTGCTGTTGGGCATTCCCCGCCGCGGCTACCCGCTCGCCCAGCGCCTGGCCGCAAAACTGGCCGCCAGCGATCCGGCCATCGACCCCGCCGCCATTGTTGGCCAGCTTGACGTCACCATGTTCCGTGACGACCTGGCACAGCACCCCACCCGGGCCCCGCAGCGCACCGAGCTCCCCGTTTCAGGCATTGACGGCAAGACCGTGGTCCTCGTCGATGACGTGCTGTATTCCGGCCGCACCATCCGTGCCGCACTGGACGCCCTCGTTGACCTGGGCCGTCCCCGTGCCGTGCGCCTCGCCGTCCTGGTTGACCGGGGACACCGGGAACTGCCCATCCGTGCGGACCACGTCGGCAAAAACCTGCCCACGTCCTCCAGCGAAAAAGTGCGCGTCCGTTTGAATGAGATTGATGGCGGTGCAGCCGCCGACGACCGGGTTGTCATTGAGGGCCGCGCATGAGGCACTTACTGTCCACAGAACAGCTCAGCCTCGAAAATGCCATCCAAATCCTGGACACGGCCCAGGAAATGAGCGCCGTGGGCGAGCGGGAAATCAAGAAGCTCCCCGCCCTGCGCGGACGCACCGTGGTGAATTTGTTCTTCGAGGACTCCACCCGCACCCGCATCTCCTTTGAAGCGGCAGCCAAGCGCCTGTCCGCCGACGTCATCAACTTCAGCGCCAAGGGCTCCTCCGTGTCCAAGGGGGAGTCCCTCAAGGACACCGCCCAGACTCTGGAAGCCATGAGTGCGGACGCCGTCGTGATCAGGCATTGGGCCTCCGGCGCCCCGGCACAGCTGGCAAACTCCGGCTGGATCGACTCCGCCGTCATCAACGCCGGCGACGGGACCCACGCACACCCCACCCAGGCGCTCCTGGACGCATTCACCATGCGCGCCCACTGGGCCAGGCTCAGCGGGACCCCTTCGGTGGGGGCGGACCTGAAGGGCATGCGCGTCATCATAGCCGGCGACGTCCTGCACTCCCGGGTGGCCCGTTCCAACGTGTGGTTGCTGCGCACCCTCGGTGCCCACGTGACCCTGGTGGCTCCGCCCACCCTGCTGCCGGTGGGCGTTGACCATTGGCCCTGCGAGGTCAGCTACGACCTGGATGCCGCCCTGGAAAAGGGTGTTGACGCGGTCATGATGCTGCGTGTGCAGGCGGAGCGCATGACTGATTCGTTCTTCCCGTCCACCCGCGAGTATGCCCGCCGGTGGGGGTTCGACGACGCCCGCCTCGCCAAGCTGGATGCCCTGAACCTCAAGGACACCATCATCATGCACCCCGGTCCCATGAACCGCGGCCTGGAAATTTCCTCCGCCGCCGCTGATTCCCCGCGCTCCACCGTGCTGGCCCAGGTCCGCAACGGCGTCTCGGTGCGCATGGCCACCCTGTACTTGCTGCTGTCCGGGGAAATGCGCCAGACACAAACCATCTCCACCGTGCCCACCTCCAGGCCGGCCCCAGTAAAGGACCCTTCATGACTTCTGCAAGTTACTTGATTCGTGCAGCCTCCCTGTTGGGCAGGGAGACTGCCGACATTCTGGTGCGCGACGGCGTCATCGCCGCCGTGGGCCCGGACCTGGGCTCCGACGTGGTGGGCGATGCAACTGTCATCGATGCCGCCTCGCTGGTTGCCCTTCCCGGCATGGTCGACCTGCACACCCACCTCCGCGAGCCCGGCCGCGAGGACGCCGAAACCGTGGAGACCGGCACCCGCGCCGCGGCCCTGGGCGGCTTCACCGCCGTGCACGCCATGGCCAACAGCTCACCCGTCGCGGACACTGCAGGTGTTGTGGAGCAGGTCTACACCCTGGGCCGCGAATCCGGCTGGGTGGACGTGCGCCCCGTTGGCGCCGTGACCGTGGGCCTCGCCGGCGAGCAGCTCGCCGAGCTGGGCGCCATGGCGGACTCCCGCGCCCGCGTCCGCGTCTTCTCCGATGACGGCATCTGTGTCAGCGACCCCGTCATGATGCGCCGTGCGCTGGAATACGTGAAGGCGTTCGACGGCGTGATCGCCCAGCACGCGCAGGAACCCCGCCTCACCGAGGGCGCCCAGATGAACGAGGGCATCGTCTCAGCGGACCTCGGCCTGGCCGGCTGGCCGGCGGTTGCCGAAGAGTCCATCATCGCCCGTGACGTCCTCCTCGCCCATCACGTCGGCTCACGCCTGCACGTGTGCCACGTCTCCACGGCCGGTTCCGTGGAGATCATCCGCTGGGCCAAGGAGCGCGGCATCACGGTCACGGCCGAGGTCACCCCGCACCACCTGCTGCTCACCGAGGAACTCGTGCGCAGCTACAACCCCGTCTACAAGGTCAACCCGCCGCTGCGCGCAGACGCCGACGTGCACGCCCTGCGCGCAGCACTGGCCGACGGCACCATCGACATTGTCGGCACCGACCACGCCCCCCACCCCAGCGAAGCCAAGGAATGCGAATGGGCGGCCGCCGCCATGGGCATGACAGGACTGGAAACAGCCCTGTCCGTGGTGCAGGAAACCATGATCGAAACGGGCCTCATGGACTGGGCGGACTTTGCCCGCGTCACCTCCACCACGCCGGCCCGGATCGGACAGCTCGAAGACCAGGGCCGTCCCCTGGACGTGGGGGAGCCGGCCAACATTGTGCTGGTCGACCCCGGCGCACGCTGGAACGTGGACCCGCACGCCATGGCCACCAAGGGCCGCAACTCCCCGTTCGCCGGCATGGAACTGCCCGGCAAGGTGGTCGCCACCTTCTTCAACGGCCACCCCACGGTGCTAGATGGCAAGCTGAACACCCCCTACCTGCACGGAGCGAACTAGTGGACGAGCGGATCCTGCCAGGCGTTCTGACGCTGCTGATCATTGTTGTGGTCTTCGCCCTCATGGGGTGGGGCTGGCGCAACAAGCTCAAGCGGCAGCAGGACTTGGGCGAACTGCCCGCCGTTCCCGCCGAGCTGGGCCGGGCCGTCATCAGCGTCCCCGGACAGTATGTGGTGACCACGGGGGCCGGGGACTGGCTGGACAGGCTGGCCGTGAACAACATGGGTGTCCGCACCCCCGGAGTCGTCCATGTCCATCCGGGCGGGATTCTGGTGGAGCGCTCCGGCGCCCAGGACCTCTACATCGCCAAGGACAAGCTCCTCGAGGTCCGCACCCAGTCCGGCATGGTGGGCAAGTTCGTGGAGAAGGACGGGCTGGTTGTTATTGGCTGGCTGCTGGAGAACACCGGGGTGGACACCGGTTTCAGAACCACCGAAGCGGCGGCCAAACGGCCATTGATTGAAGCATTGCAGGCACTGCTGCCTGAAGACAGCGATACAGAGCGCAACGGAAAGAACAATTGAGAATGAGTGAAACAACCATGCCTGCACAGGCACTTTTAGTCTTGGAAGATGGCCGCACTTTCCGTGGCAGCAGCTACGGGGCGCAGGGCACAACCCTGGGCGAGGCCGTCTTCACCACCGGCATGACCGGCTACCAGGAAACCCTCACGGACCCCTCCTACGCCCGCCAGCTGATCGTCCAGACAGCACCCCACATCGGCAACACCGGCGTGAACCGGGCCGACAATGAATCAGCCAAGATCTGGGCCGCCGGCTACGTGGTCCGCGACGCGGCACGGCGCCCCTCCAACTGGCGCAGCGAGGGAACCCTCGACGACGAACTCATCTCCCAGGGGATCGTCGGCATCCAGGGTGTTGACACCCGCGCCATCACCCGCCACCTGCGTGAACGCGGTTCCATGAAGGCCGGCATCTTCTCCGGTGCCGACGCAGCCCGGCCCGAGGCCGAACTGCTCGCCGAAGTCCTGGCCCAGCCTTCCATGGCGGGCCTGCGCCTGGCCGAAGAGGTCAGCACCAAGGAGGCCTACGTCGTCGAACCTGCCGACCATGGCTGGACGGGGGAGACCCTGTTCACCATCGTGGCCCTGGACCTTGGCATGAAGGCCATGACCCCGGCCCGCTTCGCCGAGCGCGGCGTGCGCCTGCACGTGCTGCCCGCCGCCAGCACCTTCGAGGAGGCGGCGGCCCTGGACCCCGACGGCGTGTTCATCTCCAATGGCCCCGGCGACCCAGCGACGGCCGGTTCACAAGTGAACTTTGTGCGTTCCTTCCTGGACGCCGGCGTGCCCTACTTCGGCATCTGCTTCGGCAACCAGATTCTGGGCCGCGCCCTGGGCTTTGGCACGTACAAGCTGCGCTACGGACACCGCGGCATGAACCAGCCCGTCCTGGACCGCGGCACCGGCAAGGTCGAAATCACCAGCCAGAACCACGGCTTCGCCGTGGACGCCCCGCTGGACGGTCCCACCCAGGCACCCGAAGAACGCTTCGGCCGGGTCGAAGTCAGCCACATCAGCCTCAACGACCAGGTTGTTGAAGGACTCTCCTGCCTGGACGTCCCCGCCTTCTCGGTGCAATACCACCCCGAAGCCGCCGCTGGCCCGCATGACGCCGCCTACCTGTTCGACAGGTTCATCAACCTCATGGCCGACTATCAGACCGCCCAGAGCCAGACCGCACAGAGCCAGACCGCCCAGGGCCAGGCCGCACAATCCAAGACCGCACAGAGTCAGACCGCACAGTCCAAGACCGCACAGAGCCAGGAAGACAAGTAATGCCAAAGAGGGAAGATCTCAAATCAGTTTTGGTCATTGGCTCCGGCCCCATCGTGATCGGCCAGGCCGCCGAGTTTGACTACTCCGGCACCCAGGCACTGCGCGTGTTGAAGGAAGAGGGCCTGCGGGTCATCCTCGTCAACTCCAACCCGGCCACGATCATGACCGACCCCGAGTTCGCCGACGCCACCTATGTTGAACCCATCACCCCCGAGGTGGTTGAGAAGATCATCGCCAAGGAACGCCCCGACGCGATCCTGCCCACCCTCGGCGGCCAGACTGCGCTCAACACGGCCATCGCCCTGGACAAGGCAGGCGTCCTGACCAAATACAACGTCGAGCTCATCGGTGCCAACATTGCCGCCATCGAACTCGGCGAGGACCGCGAGAAGTTCAAGGGCGTCGTTGAGCGTTGCGGCGCCGAGTCGGCACGCAGCCACATCATTCACACCATGGATGAAGCCTTCGAGGCGGCCAAGGACCTTGGCTATCCCATGGTGGTGCGCCCCTCCTTCACCATGGGCGGGCTCGGCTCCGGACTGGCCTACAACCCGGAAGACTTGAAGCGCATTGTGGGCCAAGGCCTGCAGTACAGCCCCACCACCGAGGTGCTGCTCGAAGAGAGCATCCTGGGCTGGAAGGAATACGAGCTGGAGATGATGCGCGACAAGAACGACAATGTCGTGGTTGTCTGCTCCATCGAAAACTTTGACCCGGTGGGCGTCCACACGGGCGACTCCATCACCGTGGCCCCGGCCATGACGCTGACCGACCGCGAGTACCAGAACCTGCGCGACATCTCCATCGCCGTCATCCGCGAAGTCGGCGTTGACACCGGTGGCTGCAACATCCAGTTCGCGATCGAGCCCGACACGGGACGCGTCGTCGTCATTGAAATGAACCCGCGCGTTTCACGCTCCTCGGCACTGGCCTCCAAGGCAACCGGCTTCGCCATTGCCAAGATCGCCACGAAGCTGTCCCTGGGCTACACGCTGGATGAAATCCCCAACGACATCACCCAGAAAACCCCGGCCTCCTTCGAGCCGGCACTGGATTATGTTGTTGTCAAGGTTCCCCGCTTCGCGTTCGAGAAGTTCCCGGCAGCGGATCCCACGCTGACCACCACCATGAAGAGCGTGGGCGAAGCCATGGCCATGGGCCGCAACTTCACCGAAGCTCTGCAAAAGGCCCTGCGTTCCCTGGAGCAGAAGGGTGCGAGCCTGGACTTCAAGAGCGTCAACGCCCTGGATGTGCCCGACCTCATCGAAGCCTCCAAGCGCCCCACCACGGAGCGTCTGGGCCAGGTCCAGCGTGCCCTGCTCGGCGGTGCCACGATCGAGCAAATGTACGAGGCCACGGGCATCGACCCCTGGTTCCTGGACCAGCTGGTGCTGCTGAACGAGGTCTCCACCACCATCCGCCACTCCACCGCACTGACGCCGGACATGCTTAAACTCGCCAAGCGCCACGGCTTCTCCGATGTCCAGATCGGCGAGCTCACGCACAACTCGGAGGCTGTTGTGCGCGGCGTCCGCCAGGCGCTGGACATCCGCCCCGTGTACAAGACGGTGGACACCTGTGCTGCCGAATTCGCCGCGTACACCCCGTACCACTACTCCTCCTACGATGAGGAGGACGAGATCGCGCTGCATGAGAAGCCATCCGTCATCATCCTCGGCTCGGGTCCCAACCGGATCGGCCAGGGCATCGAGTTCGACTACTCCTGCGTGCATGCTTCCATGGCGCTGCGCCAGGCCGGCTACGAGACCGTCATGGTCAACTGCAACCCGGAAACCGTCTCCACCGATTACGACGTCTCCACCCGCCTGTACTTCGAACCGCTGACCCTCGAAGACGTCCTTGAGGTCATCGCGGCCGAAGAGCGCACCGGCGGCGTCATGGGTGTCTTCGTCCAGCTCGGCGGCCAAACCCCGCTGAAGCTGGCTGCGGAACTGGCCGACGCCGGTGTCCCCATCCTGGGCACGTCCCCGGAAGCCATCGACCTGGCCGAACACCGCGGCATGTTCTCCCGCGTCCTGGATGAGGCGGGCCTGATCGCGCCGAAGAACGGCACTGCCGTGTCCTTCAACGACGCGAAGAAGATCGCCGATGAGATCGGCTACCCCGTCCTGGTCCGCCCGTCCTACGTTTTGGGCGGCCGCGGCATGGAGATCGTCTACGACGAAGCCAACCTCTCCCGCTACATCAAGAACGCCACCGAGATCACCGAGGCCCACCCGGTCCTGATCGACAGGTTCCTGGAAGACGCCATCGAAATTGACGTTGACGCGCTGTTCGACGGCAAGGACATGTACCTCGGCGGCATCATGGAGCACATCGAAGAGGCCGGCATCCACTCCGGCGACTCCGCCTGCGTGCTGCCTCCCATCACCCTGGGCAAGGACGTGCAGGAACGGGTCCGCACAGCCACCCGCGCCATCGCCGAAGGCGTGGGCGTGCGCGGACTGATCAACATCCAGTTCGCCCTGGCCGCGGACATCCTCTACGTGCTCGAGGCCAACCCGCGCGCCTCCCGCACCGTGCCGTTCGTCTCCAAGGCCACCGGCGTGCAGATGGCCAAGGCCGCCGCGCTCATCGGTGTCGGCGTGTCCATTGCGCACCTGCGCAGCGTCCACCACATCCTGCCCGAGGTGGGCGACGGCGGAAACCTGCCGGACAACGCCCCTGTCTCCGTGAAGGAAGCCGTGCTGCCCTTCAACCGTTTCCGCACCGTTGAGGGCCACGTCGTGGACTCACTCCTCGGGCCGGAAATGCGCTCCACCGGTGAGGTCATGGGCATTGACAAGCACTTCGACACCGCCTTCGCCAAGAGCCAGGCCGCAGCCAACGGCGCCCTGCCCGTGGACGGCACCGTGTTCGTCTCGGTCGCCAACCGCGACAAGCGCTCCATCATCATGGCCGTCAAGCGCCTCGTGGACCTGGGCTACAAGATCGTCGCCACCGGCGGCACCGCCGATGTTTTGCGCCGCAACGGCATCGCCTCCACAACTGTTCGCAAGATCAGCCAGGACAGTTCCGGTTCGGATGATGCGAGCATTGTTGACCTCATCAACAACGGCAAGATCGACATGATCTTCAACACTCCTTCAGGCGGCCAGGCCCGCGGCGACGGCTACGAGATTCGTGCAGCAGCCGTCTCCAACGGCCGCCCCTGCATCACCACGGTGGCGGAGTTCAACGTGGCTGTCCAGGCCATGGAAGCACTGCGCTCCTACGAGTGGGACGTCACCAGCCTGCAGGAGCACGCCGTGGTCCTGGCAGCAGGGCAGGCAGCGCAGAATGCCTAGCAGCACCGGCACGTTCGACTCCGGCACGTTCGACGGCGGTGCTGTCGACGCAGGCGCTGTTGGCTCCGGCACGCTCGACTCCGCGCGGCTCGCTGGCCGGGACACCCGGTCACCGTTTGGCGCCCGGCTCGCCGCCGCGATGGAGGCCCGCGGCCCGCTGTGTGTGGGCGTTGACCCGCACCCGGACCTGCTGGCCGCATGGGGCCTGGCGGATGATGTCCAGGGCCTGCGCACGTTCTCCCAGACCGTGCTCGAGGCCGTGGCTCCGCTCGCCGCGGCGATCAAGCCGCAGGTGGCGCTTTATGAGCGCCACGGCTCGGCCGGCCTTGCCGTCCTGGAGGAGCTGCTGGCCGCCGCGGCACAGGCCGGGGTGTTGACCATTGCCGACGCCAAGCGCGGGGACATTGGCTCCACCATGGCCGGCTACGCCGACGCCTGGCTGCGTGACGGTTCGACGCTGGCCGCCGACGCGGTGACATTGAGTCCCTACCTGGGCTTTGAGTCGCTGCGTCCGGCCCTGGACATGGCGGCCGGGAACGGCCGTGGAGTGTTCGTGCTGGCGTTGACGTCCAATCCCGAGGGCGCCTCGGTCCAGCATGTGGGCGGTGCCGCGTCGGTGGCCAAGCGCATTGTGCAGGCGGCGGCGCAAGAAAACCAGCGGTATGCCCAGGCATCCCTGGGGTCGGTGGGA
>JBBSQT010000012.1:0-17988 GCA_038243775.1 Actinomycetales bacterium
CGGGAATTGCACCTGGCCACCGGCCGCCGGGTGGGCGTGGTGACCCACCGTGACGGACATACCGAACTGATCCTCTCCCGCGTTGACGATCCCGACGCCTGCGCGGCCTCGATTCCGCTCAGTGCCGAGGAAGCTGCCGCCCTGGGCTCCCTGTTGGGATCCGCACAGCTCATTGCCCAGCTAAGCGCCGAACAGGAAGACGTTTCTGGTGTCACCACACACCAGATCATGATCCGCAAGGGCAGTCTCTACGCCGGACGGCCGTTGGGCGATACGCGAATGCGCACCCGGACCGGCGCGTCCATTGTGGCTTTGCTCCGTGATGGAGACGTGGTTGGTTCCCCGCGTCCTGACGAAACCCTGCACATAGGCGACATGGTTGTCATTGTTGGTACGGATGATGGGCTGGCTGATGCCGCGCTGATTTTGCAGTCCCGCCCGTAAGCCGACTATGAATGCAACGACCCTCTCCCTGATCCAGCTCGGCATCGTATTTTTCGGGCTTGGATTTTTGGGCCGCCTGGCCGGACGGATTGGCATGTCCCCCGTGCCCCTGTACCTTTTAGGTGGTTTGGCCTTTGGCGAGGGCGGCTTCGTCCATCTCGGCGGCATCGACGGCTTCGCCCACATAGGCAGCGAAATCGGCGTCATCCTGCTACTTCTTATGCTTGGTTTGGAATATACGGCAAAGGAGCTCGTGACCGGACTGAAACAATCATGGATGGCAGGCCTCGTTGACCTGGTGCTGAACATGCTCCCGGGTGTTGCTGTGGCCCTGATCCTGGGCTGGGGACCCGTCGGGGCGCTGGTCATGGCCGGCATTACCTACAGCTCTTCCTCTGGCATCATCGCCAAGGTGCTGGGCGATCTGGGCCGTCTGGGCAACCGCGAAACACCCGTGATCCTGGCCATCTTGGTCATTGAAGACCTGGCCATGGCCGCATACCTGCCCATTCTGACGGCCGTGTTGGCGGGGGTTTCGCTCCTGGGCGGACTGACCGCCGTCGGAATTTCCCTGGCCGTGATCACGCTGGTGCTCCTGGGAGCCCTGCGCTACGGGCACATGGTCTCGAGCGTTTTGGACAGCCCGGACAGGGAGTCATTCCTGCTGAAACTCCTGGGCGCCGCTCTGCTGGTGGCCGGTATTTCATCGGCCCTGCAGGTCTCGGCGGCCGTGGGGGCTTTCCTGTTGGGCATCGCAATCTCCGGCGGCACGGCCGAGAACGCCACACGCGTCCTGGAACCGTTGCGGGACCTTTTCGCCGCCATGTTCTTTGTCCTCTTCGGCCTGAACACCGATCCGCGCTCCATCCCTCCCGTGTTGGGCGTGGCCCTGCTGCTGGCTCTCGTGACCACCCTGACCAAGGTCGCCACGGGTTGGTGGGCGGCCCGGCGACAGGGTATCGGGGTGCCAGGCCGTGCCCGCGCCGGTGCGGCACTGATTGCCCGTGGTGAGTTCTCGATTGTCATCGCCGGGCTCGCGCTCGCCTCGGGCGCCGTCCCCGCCGAGTTGGCCGCCCTGGCCACCACCTATGTGTTGATCATGGCAGTGAGTGGGCCCGTGGCCGCCCGCTATGTGGAGCCGTTGGTGGGCCTGTTTCAGGGCAAGAAACCGGAACCCTCCCTCTAAGCGGTCCGCTTTTCCGCTGGTCCATCCTTCGTGTCAGCACGACGGCGCCACCCTCCTCCCCTGCCCCGGGCGCCCTGGGCGCCCCCGCATTTTGGGAGAGTTCGCGCGCCGGTCCGCTTAGTACCTGCCTGCTGCAGGAGCGCTCACCGTTGCCGGGTACGCGACGGCAGGGGCCCCCTCAGTGATTGCAGGCCGCAGGCACGGCGCCGCTGCCGAACCCCTGCACGCCCCGCGCGTGTCCTTGGTCATGAGCACGCGCGTGTCCTTGGTCATGAGCACGCGCGCATTCGGGCTAGAATCAATACCGGAACACGGCAGCCCCCGGGCAGCCAACAGTTCCAGTGCGGGCGTAGCTCAATGGTAGAGCGCTAGCTTCCCAAGCTCGACACGCGGGTTCGATTCCCGTCGCCCGCTCTGTTGTCCCGGTGTGGCCCCCGACTTTTCGGGGGCCACACCGCATTAACGCCCCATGCGTGTAGGGTCAAAAAGAAAGGGCCCAGGCGGGTTCCTGGATGAGGAGCTTTCGATGACCCACGATCCACACAACGCGCAACACGCCCCCACACTTCGTCTCGGCGTTCTGGGCAAATCCCGCAAGCCGGATGAGCGGCGCGCACCGATCCATCCCGAACACTTCTCCCGGATTGAGCCCGATATCCGCGCCACCATGGTGGTGGAGGAGGGTTACGGCGCCCGTTTTGGCATGTCCGACGCCGTGCTGGCCACTTTGGTGGGCACCGTCGCCTCCCGCGAGCAGGTCATTGCCCAATCCGAGGTGGTGCTGCTGCCCAAACCCCAGGCCGCCGACCTGGCCGACCTGAAGGACGGGCAAATTTTGTGGGGCTGGCCGCACTGCGTCCAGGACCGTGCCATCACGCAGCTGGCCATTGACAAGAAGCTGACGCTTATTGCCTTTGAAGCCATGAACCACTGGACCTCCGACGGCGGCTACGGCCTGCATGTGTTCCACAAGAACAACGAGTTGGCCGGCTACTCCTCGGTCATGCATTCACTGTCGCTGATTGGTTCCACGGGGGATTACGGCCGCCGCTTAAACGCCGTCGTCATCGGTTTTGGCGCCACCGCCCGTGGCGCGGTGACAGCGCTGAGCGCGCTGGGCATCCACGACGTGCAGGTGTTGACCAGCCGCAATGTGGCAGCCGTGGCCTCACCCATCCACTCGGCGGAAATGGTGCAGTTCGACTTTGCCCCCCAGCCCCCGCACACCGGCTTCGTGATGCTCGACGACGGCGAGGTGCCGTTGGCCGACTTCCTCGCCGCGGCCGACATCGTGGTGAACTGCACCTTGCAGGACCCCAATGCGCCCATGACCTACCTGACCGAGGACGACCTCGCGGCGTTCCGGCCCGGCAGCCTCATTGTGGATGTGTCCTGCGATGAGGGCATGGGGTTTAGCTGGGCCCGCAACACCACGTTCACCGACCCCATGTTCACTGTCGGGGACAACATCAACTACTACGCCGTGGACCACACTCCCAGCTACCTGTGGAATTCGGCCACGTGGGAGATCAGCGAGGCCCTCATGCCGTTCCTTGAAACGGTCCTGGGCGGACCGGAATCGTGGCCCGGCAGCGACACCATCAACCGCGCCATTGAAATAGCCGACGGCGTGATCGTCAACCCGGCCATTCTCACCTTCCAGGGCCGGCAGGAAAGCTACCCGCACCTGCCGCTGGCAGGGGTGTAGGGATTCACGGCCGCCGGGCTCGCGCGGCAGCAGTGGTTCGAACAACTCCACCGGGTTGCCCGGCGGGTCCTTCCGCACGGCCTGGTGCACGCCAATCCCTTCGAGGATGCCGCTGCGGAACACCATTCCGTCCGCCTTCAGCCGCGCCACTTCCGCTGCGAGGCCGGGCCCTGCAGGGAAAACCGGTTCCAGCCGCCGGGCTCGCGCAGGGTGCCATCAGCCAGGGCCCGCCCTCCGCCTCCGTGGCGCCCCGCGCGTCGAACGAGCCCGGCGCGCTGAGCAGCAGCCGGAGCACGCCACGTCCCAACATGGCAAATCCCGGTGCCGGGTGCATGACCTCGGTGAACCCCAGTTTCTAAACGTACAAGCGGATGGCTGCATCGACGTCGTGGACGATGTAGCGCGCACTGACCTGTTCAAAGCCCGTCTCTCAGCGACACCCAGCAAGCCTGCCGGGGCGCGTAGCATGGGCGCATGGTTGATTCGCTGACCAGGGAACAACGCCACCGCGTGATGTCCCGCATCCGCAGCAAGGACACGAAACCGGAAATGCTGGTGCGCCGGTTCCTGTTTGCCGAGGGCTACAGGTACCGGCTGCATGCGAAGGACCTGCCCGGCACGCCGGATGTGGTATTCCGCGGCCGGCGCCGGGCGGTCTTCGTCAACGGCTGCTTTTGGCACTCGCACAGCTGCCCCAACGGCGTACACCAACCCGCCACCAACGCGGACTTTTGGGAGGCGAAGCGCAGCAGGACGGTGGAACGTGACGCCCGGGCCCTTGTGGCGCTGTCGGCCCTCGGCTGGGAGTCCATCACGGTGTGGGAGTGCCAGCTGCGGAATCCCGAATCGGTGGCGGCTGCACTCCATGACTTCCTGGGCCCGCCGGCCGCGCCCCGCAGGGACAGCCGGGGTAACGGGATCAGACCGCCTTCGGCACAATAAACACGGGGTTGCGGACGCTGCGCAGATTCACCCGGAGTCTGAGTTGGCCGCGCTTGGCCAGAACCAGCCCAATCACCAGGGCTGCCAAGGCGGGCATGGCACCGGCAATGACCGTGGCCCACTGGACGCCCCAGTGCTCGGCCAGCCAACCCATGAGGGGCCCGCCCAGGGCCTGGCCACCCATGAGCACCATGATGTACAGGCTCATGACCCGGCCGCG
This sequence comes from Actinomycetales bacterium, assembly GCA_038243775.1. Lineage (GTDB taxonomy): Bacteria > Actinomycetota > Actinomycetes > Actinomycetales > Micrococcaceae > Specibacter. Next base: position 4,501 of record JBBSQT010000012.1, read on the forward strand.
GATGCTCACGTTGGTGGACATTTGGACCAACTGGTTTGCGCTGGTCAGGAACAGCAATGAGGAGAACCCTGCCACCACCATGACCGCACCAAAGGTGGCCATGGTGGGCGCCAGCGAGGCAAGCATGAGCACCACCCCATAGCTGCCGGCAGCCATCATGACCCCGCGCAGCCGCAGCGTGGCAAACCGTGTGGAGGCAATGGCCCCGCACAGTGCACCGAGCGCCACCAGGGTGTTCAGCAGACCGTAGCCTCCGGCGCCGGCGTCGAACACGGTGTTGGCGTAGGCGGCCATCAGGACGGCCAGGCTCAGGCCAAACACGGCGAAGACGGCGGCCATGACGGCCGGCCAGAAAATGGTGGGCTTGCGCAGCGCGTAGCGGACGCCTTCCATGAGCTGGCCCTTGGCCCGTTGCACCGGCGGCATTTTCACCAGCTCGCCGCTGCGGATCAGGTACAGCGAGAGGACGGTGATGGCGCAGGCGAGTGCGTTGGCCGCGAAGGCCCAGCCGCCGCCCACCGCCATGATCAGCACACCGCTGACGGCGGGTCCCACCATGCCGCCAATTTGGAAGATCGAAGAGTTCAAGCTGATGGCGTTGCGCAGTTGGCGCGGACCCACCAGTTCGTTGACGAACACCTGCCGGGCGGGCTGGTCGGCCACCACCACCAGGCCCAGAACGAACGCGATGGTGTAGATGTGCCACACCTGCAGGTTCCCGGTCAGTGCCAGCACGGCCATGATCGCTGCCAGCACGCCGGCCGAACCCTGGCTGATCATGAGGATGAGCCGCTTGGAGTACCTGTCGGCCAGAATTCCGCCCAACGGCATGAGCAGCAGGGACGGCAGGAATTGCATGAAGACGGTAATTCCGACGGCGGTCACCGAACCCGAGAGCTCCAGGACCATCCAGTCCTGGGCCACCCGCTGCATCCAGAGCGCAATGACGGCCATGAGGTTCGCGGAGGCAAAGATGCGGTAGTTGCGGATTTTCAGCGAGGAGAAGGTCTGGCTCCACGGCGGGCGTGTGGTCACAAGGTTGATGGGCGCGGTCATGGCGGGGTTGGGCGGAGGTGCGGGGGGAGTCAACGGCTTGGTCCTGGGACTCGAAGGGCGGCTGGGCTTACCTGTTAAACCATAGGCCGAATCCAGCCATGTCGAACGGATATGATGCCTATATCTACTATTGAGCAACGTAATGGTTACGAGGATGTGCCCGTGCCGGAATCCCCCACATTTGACCCCGTTCAGCTGCGCAGTTTTCTGGCGCTTGCCGAAACCCGCAACTTCACCAGGGCCGCCGAACGGCTGGGCATCAGCCAGCCAACCGTCAGCCAGCATGTTCGGAAACTGGAGCAGGCAGCGGGCAGGGTGCTGGTCACCCGAGACACCCGGGCGCTGCACCTGACGGACAACGGCGACGCCATGGCCGGCTTTGCCCGCACCATCCTGTCCGCAAACGACGCCGCCACCCGCTACTTTTCCGGCGCCGCCATGCGGGGCCGGCTGCGCTTCGGCATGGCGGATGACCTGGCCATCACGGGCCTGCCCCGCATCCTGCGCGAGTTCCGCCAGCTCTACCCGCAGATCAACCTGGAACTGACCGTCAGCCAGAGCGACCAGCTGCACCGCCGGCTGAAGGCCGGGGCGCTGGACCTGGTGTTCGTGAAGTGGGTTTCCGGGGCGCAGGAAGGCGAGGTGGTCAAAAAGGACACCTTCGACTGGGTGGGCCTGGAACAAACAGTCCTGGAACCCGGCGCCCCGGTCCCTGTCGTTGTTTACCCGGCACCCAGCCTGAGCCGCAAACTGGCCCTGGACGCCTTGGAGAGTGCCGGGCGCACGTGGCGCGTCACCTGCACCACCAAGCAGATCAGCGGAGTTTTGGCCGCGCTGCGGGCGGGTATCGGCATTGCCGTCATGCCGACGTCGCTGGTCCCGGAAGACTTGAAGGTCATCACCCGGCGTTTCGACCTGCCGCCGGTGGGAGACGTGGATTTCACGCTGGTCCGCAACCCGCTGGCCAACACCGAGGTCGTCGACGCCCTAACCCGCGCCATCATGGGACGCAAGCTCACCCCGGTGAGCAGGCGGTAGCACCGGCCGGGTTAGGCAGCTCACAACCGTTCCCTGCCCATCCACGCTAGACTTGATCCCGTTATGATGCGAACCATGTTTAAGTCAAAGATCCACCGTGCCACCGTGACCCATGCCGATTTGCACTACGTCGGGTCCGTGACGGTCGACGCCGATCTGCTGGACGCCGCGGACATACTCCCCGGCGAGCTGGTTTCCATTGTCGACATCGCCAATGGCGCACGCCTGGAGACCTACACCATCGCCGGCGAGCGCGGCTCGGGCGTCTTCGGCATCAACGGTGCCGCCGCCCACCTGGTCGACGTTGGCGACCTGGTCATCCTGATCACCTATGCCCAGATGAACGACGCCGAGGCACGGGACTATGTGCCCACCGTCGTCCACGTTGATGCGGACAATACGATTGTGAAGCTGGGCACCGACCCCGCCGAAGCAATCACCGAGGGGCTGCTGCGCCCCGCCTTCGCCCAAGCCCGTTAAGCACAGGCCCGTTAAGCACAGGCACGCCAAGCCCAGCCACGGCACGGCACGGCCCCGGCCCGCTGCCGGCCCCGGCCCGCTGCCTGCACCGCCAGCACCGCCAGCACTGCGTTCACTATGCTGTAACCTGTGCTGGCTGTCCTTGAGGGATTCTCCGTAGTTTGGCTCATCATCCTGGTGGGCTGGTTTGTGGGGCGCAAAAATGTCTTGGGCGACAATGCCCAGATGGTGCTCAGCAGGCTCTCCTTCTTTGTGGCCAGTCCCGCGCTTCTCGTGGAGACCCTGGCCCGCGCCGAATTGCGGTCCGTTTTTGCGGAGCCGCTTCTGGTTGCCGCACTCAGCGCCGTCATCACCGCCTCGTTGTTCCTGGTGATCGTGAAGTTTTGGCTCAAGCGCACCCTGGCCGAGACGCTGCTTGCCGCCATGTCGTCCTCGACGGCCAATGCGGCCAACCTTGGCATTCCCATTGCGGCATATGTGCTCGGTGATGCCGCCCTGATCGCCCCTGTGCTGGTGTTCCAGCTGGCGTTCTGGACCCCGGTCTACCTGATGTTCCTGGACAGCCTGACCAGTGGCCGGCGCGCAACCCCTGGACGCGTCATCATGCAGGTGCTGACCAACCCCATGATCCTGGGCACGGTTGCGGGCCTGGTCCTTGCCAGCACCGGCTGGACCCTGCCGTCCCTGCTGGCCGAGCCGCTTCATCTCATTGCCGGTGCCGCGATTCCGGCCATTCTGATCGCCTTTGGCATGTCGCTGAGCACCACCAAACCGCTCAACGCGGCCGACGGCCGGCGCGTCGACATCCTGCTCGCCACGGGCTTCAAACTTCTCCTGCATCCGTTCATCGCCTTCACCCTGGGACACTTTGCGCTGGGGCTGGACGGCGCAGCGCTGTTCGCCGTCGTGGTGGCCGCGGCCCTGCCCACAGCCCAGAACGTCTATGTCACGGCCCAGCGCTACCAGGTGGGCGTTGCGGTGGCCAAGGACGTGGTGCTGCTCACAACGGTGCTGGCCATCCCGGCGATGTTCGTGGTCGCCTTCCTGCTGGGGTGAGTCGCTGTACGCTTCCGTTATGGCTACCACTTCCGCAGCAGACTTGCTCACTGAAATCCAGGCCGGCTACGTCTTTGAGGGCCCCTCGATAGCCCTGGGTGCGGCCATGGTCGACGGCGGGATCCACCCGGAAGCGCAGGTTTCACTGCCCCTTGCCATGATGAACCGGCACGGCCTGGTGGCAGGTGCCACGGGAACCGGCAAGACGGTCACGCTGCACATGATCGGCGAACAGCTCTCCACGGCGGGCGTGCCAGTCTTCATGGCCGACATCAAGGGCGACCTCACCGGCTTGGCCACGGCGGCGCAGGGCAGCGAGAAGCTCACGGCACGCACGCTCGCCCTGGGCCAGCAGTGGGAGTCCAAGGCATTTCCCGTGGAGTTTTTGGCACTGGGCGGCAATGGCACCGGCGTCCCGGTCCGCGCCACCATCACCTCCTTTGGCCCCATCCTGCTGGCCCGCGTACTGGAGCTGAATGAGACGCAGGAATCGGGCCTGCAGCTGGCGTTCCACTACGCCGACACCAAGAACCTCGAGCTCTACGACTTGAAGGACCTGCGCGCCGTCATCCAATTCCTGTCCTCCGACGAGGGCAAGGAGGACCTGAAGGACCTGGGCGGACTCTCCAAGGCGACCGCCGGCGTCATTCTGCGCAAGCTGATCACCCTGGATGCCCAGGGCATGGGCGAATTCTTCGGCATGCCCGAATTCGACACCGCCGAGCTCCTGCGCACCGCCCCCGACGGCCGCGGCGTCATCAGCGCCCTGGAGCTGCCCAGCATCCAGGACAAGCCGCTGCTGTTTTCCACCTTCCTGATGTGGCTGCTGGCGGACCTGTTCCGCGAACTGCCCGAGGTCGGCGATGCACAAAAGCCCAAACTCGTGTTCTTCTTCGACGAGGCACACCTGCTGTTCAACGGTGCCAGCAAGTCCTTCCTGAACGCCATCACCCAAACGGTCCGGCTCATCCGTTCCAAGGGCGTGGGCATCTTCTTCGTCACCCAGACTCCCAAGGATGTGCCCGCTGATGTGCTGGCACAGCTGGCCAACCGCGTCCAGCACGCCCTGCGCGCCTTCACCCCCGAGGACGCCAAGGCGCTCAAAGCCACGGTGTCCACGTTCCCGATCAGTTCCTATAACCTGGCCGAGGTCCTCACGGGCGCCGGCATTGGCGAGGCAGTGGTGACCGTCATGAATGAGAACGGAGCCCCCACCCCCGTCGCCCTGACCCGCCTGCGCGCGCCGGGCTCCCTCATGGGCCCCAGCACCGATGCCGCCGTCAAGGCCGTCATCGCCACCTCCGCCCTCCTGCCCACGTACGGGACCGCGCTGGACCCCGTCTCTGCCTATGAAAAGCTGGAGGACCAGGCCACCCGCGCCGCACTCTCCCCCACCAAGGCCCCCACTACCGGACCCGCCGTTGGCACCCCGCTGCCCCCTCCCCCTCCGGTTGCCCTGCCGGCTCCCACGTCCGACGGCGGCATCGCCTCGGAGGTCATCGGCGCCTTGGGCCGGGCGTTTGGGAGCGGCGTCACCGGCGCGCTCAGGAGTGCGGCCCGGTCCATGGGCAGGAGCGTGATTCGGGACATGTTCGCCACGGCACCGCGAAAACGCCGCCGCTGACCATGGCTGTGAATGAAGGCACCGTGCCCGAACCCGGTACAGTTGACGAGGTGACGAACGGGACCCAACTGATTAAAATCGCGGCCGCATGGCTGTTGCTCTTCATGCTGGCGGTGGCCGCATCCATCGTCACCATCACCGTGGTCAACACCAAGAACTTCGGTCCAGAGGGGACAGTTTCCCACTACTTGAAGGCTCTCAAGGACGGCAACGGCGCAAAGGCTTTGGGCCTGCTGCAGGCCAAGGTGCCCAGCGCCGATGCGGCGGCCCTGGACGGCGCGGCCTTGGCAGCATCCATGAAGGGCCTGGAGGACATCAGCATCGGTGATGCCGTGGACGGCCCGGAAGGACAGCAAATTGTCACGGTCAGCTACACGGTTGACGGCGCCGCCCTGAGCACAGATTTTAAGCTGGTCCACAGCTCCAAGCAGTGGTTGTTCTTTGACAGCTGGCAGATGGTGCCCGGCACCCTGCCGACCATCGAGGCGTCCGTGGTCAACGCCAACGAGGCGACCATCAACGGCGTCGATGTTAACATGCCCGACAGCCGGAACACCTTCGCCGTCTTTTTTCCGGGCCGTTACGACATTGAATACCGTTCGGAGCTTTTTGCGGCTCCGCCGGTGGTGCGTGCCGTGACCGGGCCGGATGCGGCCGTTGCGCCGGTCGCCCTGGCCACGGGGCCCACCAGTGAGTTGCTGTCCCAGGTGGGTGGCACCATCCGCACCTATCTGGATGGGTGCGCCAAGCAGGCCGTCTTGATGCCCGGCGGGTGCCCCATGAGTGCCGTCACCGACAACCGGGTCACCTCGGCCGTGGCCTGGTCAATCCTGGACTACCCCGCCATCAGCATTTCGCCGTTTGGCGGACAGTGGGTCATGGCTCCGCTGACCGTGAAAGCCCAGGTTCAGTTTGAAGAGCAAAACCTGTTCACCGGGCTCATCTCCGAGGAGAAGACCGCGGAGGACTTCACCTTTTCAGCGAAGCTCTCGATCAGCGGAACCAATGTGGGTGTCACCCCGGTGGTTGATTACTGAATCCCGCGCAGGTCCAGTGCCAGCTCGGATGCGCCGTCGGCGTTCAGCAGCACCGGAATGCCCCAGTCCTGCTGGTAGAGGTGGCAGGCGGCATGGTCCGGGATCTCCCCGCCGGCGTCTTCCGGCCCGTCACAGGCTGCGGCACGCGCCGTCAGGTGCAACACACCCTCGGGCACATCGGCCGAGAGCACCAGGGTGCGCTGCAGGCCCACGCTGGTGCCCCCGCCGCTGAGCAGCAATTCCGGCGGTGTTGAAGACACCTTCAACTGGGTGGGATCCCCCCACCGGTCATCAAGCTTCTGTCCTGTCGGGGCGGCGAAATTGATGGTCAACGCCAGCTCACCGGGGGCAACCGGCGTCTTGGGGCGCTGCGTCTGGGACGCACCCTCGTCCACCTGCAGGGCGTTCTTGGGCAGCGGCAGGCGGATCAGCTGGTGCCTGTTTGCCTCAACCACGATGAGCAGCGGGACCTCGCCTGACTCATCCAGCAGCACATCGCTGGGTTCGGCGAGCCCGCGGGCCAGGGTGCTGACGGTCCTGCTGGCAGGGTCGTAGCGGCGTACGGCGCCGTTATAGGTGTCGGCCACGGCCACGGAGCCATCCGGGAGCACTGCCACACCGAGCGGGTGCTGCAGGCGGGCCTGGGCAGCGTCGCCGTCACGGAAGCCGAAGTCAAAGAGACCCTCGCCGATGGCCGTCTCGACGCTCACGCCGCCGTCGTCCGCAAATTTCAGCACGCGCAGGGCCGAGGTCTCCGAATCGGCAACCCAGATGTTGCCCTTCGCGTCCTCGGTGACACCGGAGGGCTGGGCGAACCAGGCCTGGTCCCCGGGGCCGTCCAGCAAACCTTCCAGCCCGTTGCCGGCCACCACGGTGACGGCACCGGTGCCCGGGTTGAAGCCAAAGATCTGGTGGGTGCCAGCCATGGCAACGATGACGGTGTTCAAGACATGCGAGTAGGCAACGTCCCACGGCGAGGACAGCGCAACCTCAAGCGGCTCGGTGCCCAGGAACGTCTCGGAGGCGGATCCGCCGTCGTCATTCACCCGGGCGGGGCCGGCCTCCAGCAGCCGCTGGACGCCGTTGCCGGCAATGGTGCGCACTTCCCCCGTTGCCAGGGTGATGCCTCGCAGGAGGTGGTTGACCGAGTCGGCCACGACGACGTCGTACCCGGCTGCGGCGGCCACATCTGCCGGCAGCAGGGCCAGGCCCTGCGGCTCGTTGAACTCGGCGTCGGCGGCGCTGCCGTCCAGGATGCCCTTGGAGCCGGAGCCGATGGTGCGCACCACGGTGGCCAGGTCCGGTCCGGTCTCCACGAGGCGGTGGTGGCCGGTGTCGGAGACCAGGAAGTTGCCGTCCGCCAGCGGCAGGACCTTGCCGGGGAAGCGGAGGTCGCGGGCCACGGGCTCGGGGGCAACGTAGGGGCCGTCGCCGCGGTGCAGGGTGCCCTTGGCCTCGTGCTCGGCAATCAGCTCCGGGATCAGTGAGGCCAGGCCGGCCGCATGGCCTTCACCGGAAAGGTGGGCAACAATGTAGCCCTCCGGGTCAACCACAACCAGGGTTGGCCAGGCGCGGGCTGAGTATGCCTGCCAGGTCACCAGCTCGGGGTCGTCAAGGACCGGGTGGGTGATGTCGTAGCGTTCAACCGCGCTGGCCAGGGCTACCGGGTCAGCCTCATGCTCAAATTTGGGCGAGTGCACGCCCACCGTGACCAGGACGTCCTTGTATTCAGCTTCGAGCGGGCGCAGCTCGTCCAGGACGTGCAGGCAGTTGATGCAGCAGAAAGTCCAAAAATCGAGAATGACAATCTTGCCGCGCAGCTTGTCCAGGCTCAAATCCACGCCACCGGTGTTAAGCCAGCCGCGACCCTCAAGCTCGGATGCCCTGACCCGGACGGGACTGGTTTTGGTGATGGAATCCACTAGTTCGTTTCTCCTTGCTGGGAAGCGTTTTGGGTTTCATGCTGTTCGACGTCGGGGGCCGGCACTTGGGTGGGCCGACCGCCGTCGTGCTGGTCTGTGGGCGCGTGCCCCGCGGAGTGGTGCAAGTGCGGCAGGCTGGGGCCGCGATTGCCCTGGGCCATGGCGGTGTCGCGGGCCGCGAGCTGGGCGAACATGTCATTGTAAGCATCCAGCTCGGCGTCCTTATTCCTGTCGGCCGCCCGGTCCTGGCGCTTGGTTTCCCGCGCGTCGGATTTTGACCACATGTAGGCCACCCCCAGGGCAATGAGCAAGGTGGGGAATTCGCCGACCCCCCAGGCGATCCCGCCGGCAGTTTGCTGGTCCACGAGTGCTGCGTCCCCCCAGGGCCGGCCCATGTTGCCGAAGTAGTCCCCGGAGAGCAGGGCGGTGGACATCATCAAGGACACGCCGAAGAAGGCGTGGAACGCCATCGTGGCCAGCAGAAGCAGGAGCCGCAGCGGGTAGGGGGCGCGGGTGGGGAGAGGGTCGGCGCCGATCATGCTCTGGACAAAAATGTAGCCGGTCAGGGCGAAGTGTACGATCATCAGTTCGTGGCCCACATGATATTTCATGGCCAGGCTGAACGCCGGGGTGTAGTAAAAAAGGATCAACGAGCCGGAGAAGTTGGCGGCGGCAAACAGCGGGTGCGTGACGACCTTGGAGTACCTGGAGTGAACCAGCACCAGGATCCACTCGCGGATGCCGCGCGAACCGTCCCGTCGGGGTGTCAGCGCCTGCAGCGCCAAGGAGATGGGCGAGCCCAGGGCCAGGAACAGCGGGGCGATGGCCATCAGGGCCATGTGCTCCACCATGTGCGCGCTGAAGGTCACGGCGCCGTAAACCGCGGGGCCTCCCGAGGTGATGTAGACAAGGGCCAGAAGGCCGGTAAACCAGGAGAGGCTGCGCAGCACCGACCACTTGTCGCCCCGCCGGCGCAGTTTCACCATGCCGGCCAGGTACGCGGCGCCGGCCAGGACCGCAAACGCCACCCACAGCCAGTCCATGCGCCATTCGGTGATCCAGCGGATGCCCTCAATTTCCGGAGGCAGCGGGTAGCCGGTGAGGATCTGGGCGGGGGTGAGTGCTGTCTGGGACAATTCCCGGGACTGCGGCGGGGCCGAACGGCCCAAGCCCACGGCGATGCCGCTGACAACACCCATGACCAGCAGTTCCACGAAAATCAGCTGCCACAACAGCCGGCGGGTGTTGGCGGAGCCATGCTGATTCGGGCCGCCGTCGAGCTTGGGGATGATCCACTGGCGGTGCATGTAGCCGATGACGCCCAGCACTACGGTGGCGGCGGACTTCGCCAGAATCAGCTGTCCATAAGGGGAATAGAACAAGTCATGCCAGCTGGTGATGCGGATGGCGGCGTTGATGACGCCTGATCCGGCCACCCCGGCGAAGGCGAACAGTGCCAGCGCGGAGAATCGTTTCAAGGTTTGGGAGGTGATGTTTCCCAGAACCCCGGAAACCACCACCAGGACAATGATGCCGCCCACCCAGAGCGAGGCTCCGGTGATGTGCAGGAACAAGGAGTTCACGGCGCCCTTGTGATCGGCGCTGGAGGCCGAATGGCCGATCAAGGCCTGAGGCACAAATGAGAGCAGCGCCAACACGAGCGGCACTGCCAGGGCGCTGATGTGGCGCAGGCCAATCACCAGCGTGGTGACAACGGCGGCCACGATGGTGATGGTGAGCCAGGCCTGGCCCACGGGAAGCTCGGTCATGAAGAACACCAACATGTTGGTGTAGTCGGAGTTGCCGGCCAGCGGCAGCCCCGAAATGCTGGAGTAGGTAAGCACCAGCACGGCGATGGCCGAGACGGTCCATACGCCACCACCGACCATGGCCAAGGTCATGGCGCGGGTGAACGCCGGATGTTCGGGCACCTGGGTGCGCTTGGCGGCGTCGTTCTTCCTATTGCCACTGCGCGGGCGGCGGGATTTCAGGTCCTTGGGCAGGATCACCACGGCAAAGACCAGCGCACCAATGACGGTGGACAACGCCAGGTTGTGGATGGTGGTGGCCAATGGCAGGCCCCACCGGGTGAATGCCCCGGGATCCGCCAAATCCTGCACAGCCGTGGCACCGGTCCACAGGAGCGAAAGGACCACCGCGACCATGGCAGCCGCCAGCCCCAGCCACCACCAACGGCCGTGAATGCCGTTGGCAAAGCTGTTCGAGGCGGGCGCGGGTGTAGGGCGGACTGTGGTCGCGGGGGAAGAATCTACGGGTGGCACCCTTCCATTGTCCTGCACCCGGGGAACATCAGGCGAATCAGGAATCTCACAGGAATGCCCGGGCCGTGGGGACGCCGACAGCTCGCCCGTTGAAAACAAGTCCCGGGCTTCAAAAAAGTGGGGCGGCCAGCTGATGCCGACCGCCCCGCTTCGCTGCTGCGAAGGGAATTACTTCTTGACAGCAGCCTTCAGCTTCGAGCCTGCGGACAGCTTAACGCTGTGGCCTGCTGCGATCTGAATGGTCTCGCCGGTCTGCGGGTTGCGGCCGGTGCGTGCTGCACGGTCGGTGCGCTCGACGGAGAGCCAGCCCGGGATGGTGATCTTTTCGCCAGCTGCAACGGAGCTCTCGAATACGGAGAAGAGTGCATCCAAAACGCCATTTACTGCGGTCTGGCTGGTCTCAGCCTTTGCAGCTACTTCAGCTACCAGTTCGCTACGGTTCTTAGCCATGTTTGTCCTCCTGGACGTCAAGTGAATCCAATTCCACGCGGTTGCGTGTCAACCACTGCTAGCGAACTTACCAGTAACTCCGCGGGATTCCGGTAAATTTACGCTTTTTTCAGCGTTTTCCGAGGCAAACTTCCCGGATTTTCCGGATTTTCCGCTCTCAGCCGAGCGTTTTTACGGCTTCCCAGGGCTGCAGCACATTGTCTTGACGCGGCATCCACCTGGCCTCCGCGACGCTGCTGCAGGGCTGTCCGGATGCTCTTCCGGCGGCGGCCTCCCGCAGCGTCCATCGACACGTCGACACCGGGGCCAACCCGCTCTCGCTCACCGGCTACGGGGCCAACCCGCGAACCACCCCGTGAAGATACACCGCTTTCGCGGGTTGGCCCCGTTATCGCGCAGAACGTCAGGCTGGACGCTCCCTGGCAGGCCCTGCCCCAGCCGAAGGACACCCAAAAGTCACCGAACCCACCGAACCGGCGCAAATGGGCAGCAAAAAATGGGCAGCAAAAAGGGCGGCGACCCGAAGGTCGCCGCCCTTTTTCGTCCGGGATATTACCAGCTGGACTTCTTGATGCCGGGCAGTTCGCCAGCATGCGCCATCTTGCGGAAGCGGACACGGGAGATGCCGAACTTCTGGAGCGTTCCACGCGGGCGGCCGTCGATGGCGTCGCGGTTGCGAACGCGTACCGGTGAGGCGTTGCGGGGGAGCTTCTGCAGGCCCAAGCGGGCTGCTTCGCGCTCTTCCGGAGTGGAGGCCGGGTTAACGAGGGCCTTCTTCAGGGCGAGACGCTTTTCGGCGTAACGCTCCACGATGACCTTGCGCTGCTCGTTCTTCGCGATCATGGACTTCTTAGCCATAGTCTTAGCGCTCCTCTCGGAATTCGACGTGCTGACGGATCTTGGGATCGTACTTCTTCAGGACCAAGCGGTCCGGAGTATTACGACGGTTCTTGCGGGTTACGTACGTGAAACCGGTGCCCGCGGTGCTCTTGAGCTTGATGATCGGACGTACGTCCTTGTCTTTTGCCACTAGAGCTTCACCCCACGAGCGAGAATTTCGGCGACGACGGCGTCAATACCGCGCACGTCAATGGTCTTGATGCCCTTGACCGACAGCTGCAACGTGACGTTGCGGCGCAGGGAAGGCACCCAGTAGCGCTTCTTCTGAATATTCGGATCGAACCGACGCTTGTTGCGGCGGTGCGAGTGCGAAATGCTATGCCCAAAGCCCGGCTCGGCTCCGGTCACCTGGCAGTGTGCTGCCATGATCACTCCTAAAAAATGAATGGAAACGGTTCACTGGTGTAAACCGTGCACTGAGGCGGCGTCCGACATTGGACAGCATTGTTTCCAGCCAACATTTTCATGATGAAAAGAATAAAGTGCTCTCCGGCGAATACCCGAATGCACGCAACTTGAGCCCCTAACTACCGGCCCGCGGGAGGATAATCACCGCAAACCGGAGCAATTGCACACGCTCCGCGCCACCTAGCGCCTACCCAGTCTAGTTGCTGCAGGCGATTATGACTAATTTAAGTACGACGGCGCAGGGCAGCCACCAGCCCACGCCGGCTGGTCCCGGTGTGCTGGGCTTTTTGTTCGACCTCTACCTCCCCCGCACCTCCCGCAGCGGCACTGGGCCACCACGGGACATGGCCACGGTACATGGCCACGGCGGGAGCTTTCTGGATTGCGCGAGGCAAGGCTCCGGCGTCGTACCTTAAAGCCTGAAAGGTCAGCCCATCGGGGCGTGCAGCACGGGCCAGCGGGCGGTGAGGCTGTCGCCCGAGGACACCCCGCGCAGGCGGCGGCTGACCCAGGGGCCCACGTATTCCCTGGTCCAGGCGGCGTTGTCCTTGAGTGATTCCGAGGTGGTGCGGACGGGGATGGGCGGCAGGTCCGGCGTGGGGATGCGGACGGTTTCGCCGAGTTGTTCCAGGACGCGGTTGGCCATGTTGATGTGGCCGGGCACGGACATGTGCATGCGGTCGATCCCCCAGAGGCGCCAGTCGTTGTATTCGCGGAAACGCCAATAGTCCACGAGTTCGGCCCCGTGCACCTCGGCAACCTCGCGGACCAGCTCGTTGTAGACGGCGGTGCGCCCGCGGATGCTGGCGAAGACCTTGGAGGAACTGGCGTCGTACCCGGTGAAGACGAGCAGGCGGGCGCCGGTGGCCGCCAATTTGCCCAGCCCGTCCGAGTAGTGGGCGATCAGCGCGTCAATGTCCACCTTGGGGCGCAGGATGTCGTTGATGCCGGAGTAGATGGTGACAAGCGTGGGGTTCAGGGCCACGGCTGCGTCAATTTGTTCACTGAGGATCTGGTTCATTTTCTTGCCGCGGATGGCGAGGTTCGCGTACCCCCACGACTCCTCGGGATGGGCCAGGGCCAACTGCTCCGCCGTCCTGTCGGCCCACCCGCGCACGTGGTTGGGCCGTGCGGGATCGGTGTCGCCCAGGCCCTCCGTGAATGAATCGCCCAATGCCACATACCGTGCCGAAAATTCCACGCCTGCTCCTTGTTCCCGCATCGTGGCCGTGTGC
>JBBSQT010000013.1:0-17744 GCA_038243775.1 Actinomycetales bacterium
CAAGCACCACTCCGACGCCCTCGTTCGTCATCCAGGAGCACCACGCCTCACGGCTGCACTGGGACTTCCGCCTGGAGCATTCCGGCGTGCTTGTATCGTGGGCCGTGCCGAAAGGCCCTCCGCTGGAAACGGACACCAACAGGCTGGCAGTCATGACCGAAGACCACCCGCTGGGCTACGGCGCCTTCGCAGGGACCATCCCTAAAGGCCAATACGGAGCAGGGGAAGTCACCATTTGGGACGCTGGCACCTGCGTGCTGGAAAAATGGCGCGAAGGCAAGGAAGTCATTGCCGTCCTCCACGGCAAGCCGGACGGCGGACTGGGTGGAATCCCGCGTCGCTACGCCTTGATCAATGCCCCGGGCATGGGAGGCGGGAAGAACTGGCTGATCCACCTGATGAAAGACCAGCCCGAACCCCGAAGCGGACAGAGCAGCGAGACTGGGAGCACCAACGCGGACAGCATGCCAGAGGCCGCGCCGGCGCAGCGCACCAGTGGCAAGAGGACCAAAATATGGGCCGGAAATGACGCGGAACTGCCCGCACCCATGCTGGCCACGGCCGCAACGCCGCAAAGCCTGGATCCAGACCAACCATGGTCTTTTGAAATGAAGTGGGACGGCATGCGGACCATTGCCGCAGTCACCGGCGGAGCAGTGCGTTTGGTGAGCAGGAACGGCAATGACGTAACGGCCCAGTATCCTGAGCTGCAGGAACTGGCCACCCTGGCAAGCGACGGCTCCGTGTTCGACGGCGAAATTGTCGCCTTGAACAGGTCCGGGAAACCGGACTTTGGCCTTCTGCAAAAACGCATGAAGCTCACCACCGAATCCGACGTTGAGAGGGGTGCCCCCAAAGTTCCCGTGCAGCTGATGCTTTTCGACGCCCTGCAAGTTTGTGCTGGTGGTGTGCTGCAGCCGTTGCAGCAGGAGCCGTACACCCGACGGCGGGAAGCACTGTTTGCCGCCGTCGCCGAGGGCCAACACGTCCACCTGCCCCCTGCCCATGCCGGCAGCATTGACGATGCCATGGCCACAAGCCGTGAACTCGGGCTGGAAGGCGTGGTTGCCAAAAAGTCAGACGGCCGGTACATCCCGGGCAAACGCAGTCCCGGGTGGTTGAAGTTGAAGGAGGAACGGCACCAGGAAGCCGTCGTCATTGGCTGGCACAAGGGTTCCGGCTCGCGCAGCGGCACCATCGGATCTTTGCTGCTTGCCGTGAACGACGGCGGGCAGCTCCGGTATGCGGGCCGGGTCGGGTCGGGATTCTCGGTTCGTGAGTTGCAGGATGCCGCGGCCCAACTGAAGAAGATTGAACGAAAGACTTCCCCGGTAAAGGACATTCCGGCCGCAGAGCGCCGGGATGTTGTGTGGACCACACCCAAGCTCGTTGGCGAAGTGAAGTTCACCGAAGTCACGGCTGAGGGCAGGCTGCGCCACCCGACGTGGCGCGGCTGGCGCCCCGACAAGTCGGCCGGGGATGTCCGCTGGGAGAGCTGAACCACCAGGGTGAGATTGTTTGTGTTGCGGGCCGCTACCCTTGTTCCGCGCCCGCAGCGTGTGCTGTTTGGTTTGTCCGGCTTGATGGCGCACCGTCAGCGCCGCGCGCCGACGGCGGGCTCGCCGTGGCCATCCTTTCCACCAGGGCGGTGGTTGAGTGGTCGGGGACGTAGTCGAGGATCTCCACCCGGCCGCCGTAAGCCTGCACCTCGTCAGCCTCCTCAAGCATGTCGGCACTGTAGTCCCCGCCCTTGGCATAAATGTCCGGCTTGAGTCTGCGAATCAGTTCGACGGCGGTATCCTCGCCAAAGACGGTGACGTAGTCCACGCAGCTCAGCGCGGCGAGCACCCCTGCACGGTCGGCGGCCCGGTTGAGCGGTCGGCCGGGCCCCTTGAGCCTCCGGACGGAGTCGTCGCTGTTGACAGCCACTATCAAAAGCCCACCCAGCTGCCGCGCCTGGTTCAAGTAGCTCGTGTGTCCGCGGTGCAGCACGTCAAAGCAGCCATTGGTGAGCACCACACGCTTTCCCTGCTGCCGGGCACCCAGCACCGTCTTCTCCAGGGCGGCCGGGTCCAGCACGCGTTCGGAGACGTGACCCAGCATTCGTGCCAGATCCGCCGTGGTGCACACCGCTGTTCCGGCCCTGTGCACCACGACGTCGGCAGCAGTCTGCGCCAAATCCATGGCGGTGCTCAGCGGGACATGGCACGACAGGGCCAAAGTCAGGGCCGCTGCAAAGGTGTCACCTGCCCCAGCGGTCTGCATGTCCACCACCGGGCGTGCCCACGTCCGGTGGTGGCGCCCCGCAGCATCGAGCAGGACAGTTCCCTCCCGATCCAGGGTGACGACCGCACGCGCAGCCTGGGTCGAGGCCAAAATGGCGCTTCGTTGTTTCAACAGCCACGGGGTCCGCGGACCGGCGGGCGCCGGCGCCTCTGACAACCGCACCGCCTCCACCCAGTTGGGGGTCACCACATCCGGACGCAGCGGCGCCCACTGCCGTGCGTCATGCGCGTCCACGACGAAGACCGTGTCCGGGCGGGCGCGGCTGCGCAGGGTGCCGGCGGCATGGTAGGGCAATCCCCCGGAGGCATAGTCGGCTATGAGAAACGCGTCGGCGCCGGCGGCAGCCAGTTCCGCGTCAGCTCCCAGTGCTGTGACGCGGTCCGGCTCCAGGACGGTCCCGCCGTCGTCCATGCGCAGCATGACCTGCCCGGAGCTGACAATCCTGGTCTTGATGCCGGTGCGGTGGCCGGGAACAACCTGCACCTTGCCGGTGTCAACGCCTGCCTCCCGCAGGAGGGAGAGCAAAATGGTGCCCTCGCTGTCAGCACCCACCGCGCCGAGCAGTGTCACCTGGGCGCCCATTGCCGCGAGATTCGTTGCGGTGTTTGCGGCACCGCCCGGAGCATAACTTCGGGCGCCCATGTCCACCACGGGAGCCGGCGCTTCCCGGCACATCCGCTCCACGGTGCCGCTCCACCAGCTGTCCAAAAGCAATTCCCCCAGCACGACAATGCGGGGCCGGACGCCTGCCAGCGCACCCGGAACCCCGGGGCTCAAGGCACGCAAGGACTGCAGAACTGACGGGTCGTGAATCATTGGCGGTTCTCCTCATCGAAAATTGCTGTGCGGGGGGGTATCGGCGCTGGCGGTTTCGGGTCAGCAGCAGCCCCTCCGTTTGGACGGCACCGAACCGGATGAGTTGTGGTTTAAGGCCAGGAATCCTCTTCCTCGTGGCAGATGACCAACTCCCGCACCTCGCACCCCTTGGGCTGCGTCAGGGCGAAAATTGCGGCGTTTGCCACTGCTTGGGGATCATTGAGACGCGAGTCGTCCGCCGGCTTGTATTGTTCGGCACGGTCATCAAAAAAGTGGGTCTTCATGCCCGCCGGAATCAACGTGGTGACCCCAATGATTCCCTTGTTCTCGGCCGCCACCGCCCGGCTGAAACCAATGACGCCGAACTTGGAGGCACAGTAGGCGCTCGCCTCCGGCAGCGCCCGCAGGCCCAGGGAAGACGCCACCGTCACCACGCGGCCATGTGACTTCACCAGCCATGGGACGGCGGCACGGACAACTGCGGCCGTCCCCAGCAGGTTCACGTTGATCACGCGCTCCCACTCAGCCGCCGCGACGTCTTCGAGCCGGCCGCACCTGTCGATGCCCGCGGCCGTCACGACAGCGTCAATGCCGCCACAGGACTGCGCCACGAGTTCCACCACCCCGGCCACGGCCGATGAGTCGGAGACGTCCACCTGATGGGCTTGAACCCCTGCCACGGCACTGACGTCCAGATCCAGCACCACGGGGGTGCCACCGGCCTCAGCCACTGCTTTCACCACGGCAGCCCCCAGTCCTGAGGCACCTCCGGTGATGAGCACCGTCTTGTTCTGCATGCTTGCTTGGTTCTGCATGTGCATCCTTTCCTTGGTGTCCGTCCGCAACCTGGCTGCGGAGGGACAGTGTCAGTTCTCAGCTGCCTGCTCGGGCAAGAGCCTGGGCCAGCAAAGTGGTTGAGTGTTGTGGATGGTAAGGAACCGTGACGGCACGCCCACCCCAGCTTTCGAGAACTCCCGCCTCCGGGAGCGTTTCCACCGTATAGTCGCCGCCCTTGACCCACAGGTCCGGGCGGAGCAGCTGAAGGGCCTGCACCGGGGTTTCTTCGTTGAAAACTACGACGGCGTCCACGCTCGCCAAGGCTCGGAGCACTTCAACCCGGTCCGATTCTGTGACGATGGGCCGCTCCGGCCCCTTCATTTTCGTCACGGAGGCATCCGAGTTGAGCAGGACGATCAGACAATCACCGAATTCCCGGGCTTGTGCCAGCATCCTGATGTGGCCGGCGTGAAGCACGTCGAAACAGCCCCCAGTGGCCACCACGGTTCCGCCGCGGGCACGAACGTCCGCGGCAAGCGCGAAGGCGCCGTTATCCGGCGGCGGGCCCGCCGGCGGAGCCGCATCGGCCATCCCGCTGCCGCGGGCGCTTCCGGCAACACCGCCCGCGGCGAGGAAGGCTGCCGTGGCCGTGACGGCTCCTTCCACGGCGATGGAAATCGGGTGCCCCTCAGCCAGCAGCACCGCCAGCGCAGAGGCGAACCTGTCACCGGCGCCGCAGGAATCGATCGGGGCCAGGTGCGGTGCCGGAACCAGCAGGGGCGCCGTCACGTCGTCGGGCGTGTCCTGAAGCATCAGCGCACCACGTTCGGCCAGGGTCACCACCACCGCCCGGCTCTTCCACCGTTGCAGCAGCGTGCGGCCCGCACGGGCGGCGGCTGCCACAGTGTCTCCGGTCATGCCGGCCGCACCGAGCGCTTCGCTGAGATTGGGCGTCACGGCAGCGACTCCCGGCACGGGATCAGTCCCCCGTGGATGCGGATCCCACACCACTGGAACGCAGACGGCACGGGAATGCAGCATGCGCCGCAGCTGTGGATCCGCCAGCAGGCCCAGGCCATAGTCGGAGACAACCACAACGTCGGCACGGGCGCACGCCTCAAGCATGGCAGCGGTGACACCGGTGTTGCGGACGTCCTGGCAGCCGCTGTCGATCCGTGCCACCTGGGTGCCGTTGGCACGCAACCGTGTTTTGGTCGGCGTGGGGCCGCAAAGCTCCGTGGAGAGCACCGTCACCCCGGCCAACACCCCATGCAGCCGGGCAGAGCCAAGATCAGCGGCCATTGCGGTCACCAATGTGACGTCGTGACCATCCGCGGCCAGCAGCGTGGCCACCAGGCCTGCGCCGCCTGCACGGGCGCTTTCCGCCGTCGCATCAATGACTGGCACTGGCGCGTCGGGGCACAACCTGGTTGCCGAACCGTCCACATCGATGTCCAGCAGCAAGTCTCCCACCACACAGATCTTCACGCCTGGCCCTCCTCTCCGGTCAGTCTTTCTATCTCCAGGTCGAAGCAGGCGCACAGGGCGTGAATGGCGATCAGTTGGGCCTCCTGGACACTGGCACTTCGCCCGGACAAGGCGATGAATTCATCAGCGAGTCCGGCCAAGGGGTTGGGCAGCTGCCCGGTCATGGCCCAGACGTGCAACCCGCGTGTTCGAGCTTCCTTCGCAGCTTGCAGGAGGTTCCCGCTGCGCCCGCTGGTGGACAGGAGCAGCAAAATGTCCCCGGAGCGGCCATGGGCGGCGACTTGACGGGCAAAAACGTGATCAAAACCGTAGTCGTTGCCGATTGCCGTCAGGGAGGAGGAATCGGCGTGGAGGGCCAACGCGGAAAATGCCGGCCGTTCACCCAGGTAGCGCCCCACTATTTCCGCGCTCAAGTGTTGTGCTTCGGCAGCCGATCCTCCGTTGCCCGCCACCAGCAGGCGTCCACCTTCCCGGAGCGTGCGTGCCAGTGCGGCGCCCCATGATGCCAGCACCTGCGTGTGCCGCTCCAGTGACTTTAGTGCCGGGGCAAGCTCCATCAGGTGTTGGTGCACTGTGTCGGATAGCTGCCCGGCCACGGCCGGCGCGGCCTGCTGATTGACAGTCATTGCGCCCGGCCCTCCATTCTGGACCCGGCACCCAGCTCCTGGCCCGCCAACGCGCGGCGCCGGGTTGCGATCATGCGGGCATAGATCTTTTCCGTGGCGGCCGCCACGTTGTCCCATGTGTAACGCGAACGGACCCTTTCCACCCCTGCCTCTCCCATCTGGCGCCCCCATGCGGGCTCACCCAGGATGGCTGCCAGCGCTTCTGCCACTTCGTTCGGATTTCTTGGCCGCACGTGCAACCCTGTCAGTCCGTGAACCACGGAGTCATTGAGACCGCCCACGGCTGCTGCAACCACGGGGCGTCCGCACGCCATGGCTTCCAGGGGCACAATGCCGAATGGCTCATACCAGGGCGTGCACACCACAGCATCGACGCTGCGAATCAGGGCGGGCATCTGATCGCGGGTCAGCTGGCCGCGCATGATGACCCGATCGGCCACGCCGAGTTCCTCCGCGAGGCTCATGATTCTGCGGACTTCCGGATCATCGTTGATCCCGCCCCCGCCGCCGCCGCCAACCACCATCAATTCCACGTCGCGGAAACCCAGATCAGCCAGCCGGGCCAGGGCCGTCACCGTTGTACCCACCCCCTTGCGCGGAACCAGCCTGCCAATGGTGGCGATCCGGTAGCGCCGGTTCCGTCCTTCCACGGGCCCGTGGGGGTTGAAGCGTTCAACGTCGACGCCGCAGGGAGCCACGGCGGTGGATCTTGCGCGCACGCCCATGGCCTTGAGCTCGAACACC
Organism: Actinomycetales bacterium; assembly: GCA_038243775.1. Classification (GTDB taxonomy): domain Bacteria; phylum Actinomycetota; class Actinomycetes; order Actinomycetales; family Micrococcaceae; genus Specibacter. The sequence goes on from JBBSQT010000013.1 coordinate 6,738, forward strand.
TCATCCGAGCACGTTGCCACCACCATGTCCACGCTCTGCCCCACCCACGGTTCCACCTCGGCCCGTTCCCGGGGGCTGGTGTCGGCATCCCCCTGGTGCCGGCGTTTGACAGGGCCGAGTGCGTGAAAGGTTTCTGCCACCAGAGGCCGCGGCAGGCCTGCATGCTCGCACCGGGCGGCGGCGTCCAAACTTGCCACTCCTGACATCCAAAAATGACCGTGCACGATCTCTGGCGGTTTGGAGCCCCAGTGGGCCACAATGCCATCGGCCAGTTCCGGCATCCAGGGCAGCAACTCGTCCTTGGGCACATGACGGGCCGGCCCGGCGTCGACGTGGACAAGCTCAACGCCGGGACCGAACCGGGCAAGCTGGGGCACATCGGGATGGTCCCGGCGGGTGAAGACGGTCACCTCGTGACCGCGCCGGGCCAGTGCGGCGGAAAGCTCCGCCACGTGGACATTCTGGCCCCCCGCGTCCACGCCGCCCAGCGCCGCCAGCGGGCTTGCGTGCTCGGACACCATTGATATCTTCAAAATAACCTCCTTGGTCAGTTGCCTTTGGTGAAGTGGGAGAACCGTGGGTGCAGTCAAGCGAGATCGTGGAGCAGCTGATCCCAGTCATGGAGGAAGCGGTCCAACGAATGCCGCTGGAGCGCGGCTTCGCGGGCAACTTTTCCCCGCCGCGCCGCTTCTTCGGGGTCGGCCAGCAGGATCCGCGCCATGCTGGTTAATTCGTTGACATCCGTGGAGATGGCGCCTGCTTCCGGCGGAACCGCGCGGGCAGCTTCCGTGCAGTTCAGGACAACCACGGGCATGGCCATGAGCATGGCCTCGATCAGTGACAGCCCCAGTGAGGTCCAGCGCATGGGGTGGAGGTAGAGCCGGCACCTGGCCAGCCGCCGGTGCAGCACCCGAGGCTGCAGATCCCCGCCCCAGCGCAACTTTTCCGGGGGCAGGCCCAGCGAGCCGGCCAAGTCATTGCCGCCCATGCCAAAGACCGTCAGAGGTGCCACCTGGGCAAAGGTTGGCAAAAGGTCGGTGCCCGTCACACGCCCCCGGCGAATCGGTTCATTGATGACAACGCCCTGTTCCAGAAATTCTCCAGTGTAAAGCGGCCCAGGATCCGGCACGCCATGCTCGATCACAGTGACACTGGCACTGCCTGTGTCCCACACGAGCCGGTTGAAATGCGTCACGTGCGCCACCGGGATTTCATTCTGGTCCGCGAAGGGGTGCACACTGTTCGGCACGGCACCCTTGGGCGTGTTGTGCTCCACAAAGACGGCAGGGAGGTCTTTTCCCGGACGCCGTCCCGTCAACAGTTCCACGGCCTGCGTTTCTTCCACACGCTGGAGCACCACCACGTCGATGTCCGTGCCGCGCAGTGCGGCCAGATCCACCTCCACCACGTTCTCCGGCCACTCCCGGCCTCCCCGGCCAAGGCCCCAGGGCCCTCCGCCGGGCGTGCGGGGCAGCAGATATTTGTGGGGGCCGCGGACAAAAGAGTCCATCCAGCCTCCGTGCACATGCCAGAGCAGAATGTTCATGGTTAAAATGCCTTTCGAGGGCAGCCAAGCAGACGTTCCACTGCTTCCAGCACGTCCTGTGGGGTGACACTGCTCAGGCAGGGATGGCCGGGGACCGGGCAAATTCTGGCCCGTGAGTTGCGGCAGGGTGCCTGCTGGTTTCCCAGCAACTCAAAGGGAACGCCATACGGGCCCCACTTGGTGGCGGGCACGACGGGAGAAAACAAGCTCACTACCGGTGTGCCGACGGCTGCCGCCAAATGGGCGGGGCCGGTGTTGCCCACCACCACTGCTTCAGCACCGGCCAGCACGGCGGCCAATGCCGGCAGGTCAAGCAGGCCGCCCAAGTCCAGGCCTGTGCCTCCGGCCACCATGGAGGTCAGCCTCGATTCTCCGCCCGATCCGGTCACAACAACGGCGTGTCCGTGCCGGGCAAGCAAGACTGCTGAATCCCTGTAGGCCTCTGCCGGCCACGTGCGGGAGGGCGCGTCCGCGCCCGGATGAATGACAAGGTAGGGACGGGCGGGCCGGAAGGGCTGCAGGGGTGCCACGGGGCGCACAGCGAGCCGGCCGTCGTCGCCGGCCGGGAGCTGGAATCCGGCGGCCCCCACAATGGCCAAAGCGCGCTCGGGTTCCGGTATGTCTTCTGCGAAGTCCTTCCCGGGACGCAGCCGGACATCAAGGAGCGATCCCGGGTAGTCAACAGAGGCTCCTATGATGGGGCTGACGCCGTGAAGTCTCAAAAGCATGGCCAACGGCAGCGCAGACTGGTGGAACGAGGTGAGGATGACTGCCTGGTCCGGTTGTTCCTGCTCAAGCAGGTGCTCCAAATCCTCACCATGACGCGACGTCATGGCTGGCGCCGGGTCCGCAATCCATGGGGCATCCCATTCAATGACCGAGTCCACTCCCGGCAGCAGCCTAGCTGCTGCACTGCCCCGTGGCCCGGATAGAAAACTGACATGCGCGGCGCCTGCTGCCACAGCGCGGACGGCCGGACCCATCAGCAGCACGTCACCCATGCTGTCCTGGCGCGCCACCAGCACGCGGGGGCCGTTCACGGTGCCGCCCGCTGTGTGACACCGGCGGTGGCCGGCTCAAGCAGCAGTGCTACAGCTTCGCCCAGATTTTGTGCCACTGCCGGTGCCTGCAATATTTCCTCGCTGCGCGTGACTGCAGTGGGGACCAGCACGGATCTGGCTCCCGCCGCAGCAGCGGCCATCACGTCGGCACCAATATCACCGACAACCGCCAGGGCCGACGCGTCGACACCCCAGAGGCGGGCCGCCGACTTGACCATGCCGGGCTGCGGCTTGCGGCACGGACAGCCCTCATCCGGAGCGTGCGGGCAGATAAACCACGCGTCGAATGGCCCCAACAGCTCTTCCACCCGCGCGTTAACGGCCCACACCTCTGCCGTGGAGATCAATCCCCGGCCCACGCCAGACTGGTTGGAGATGATGCCAACTTTTAGTCCGGCGCGGCGCAGGCCGTCCACGGCATCCCGTGCCCCGGTCATCGGTACCACGAGTCCCGGGTCACCGTTGTAGGGCACATCATGGATCAAGGTGCCGTCACGGTCGAACAGGACGCCAGCAAGCCGCCGGATTCTGTACTTGGTCATACCCGAACTGTTCCCAGTAAGTGACCGTCTAAACATCGCCCGGCTGAATCCTCTGCTGCAACGGCTAGTCTTCACACAGTTGCCTGCGCAATTTCGCCGTCAATGCAGTGAGTGTTCGCGAGACCTGCATTTGGGAAATGTTCAATTGATCAGCAATTTCCTGTTGTTTCAGTTCGTCCACAAACCGCATGGACAGCAGCCTGCGCTCCCAATGAGTCAGCCCCCGCAGGGCACAACGGAGGCTCACCAGGTCATCGATCCGGGTGAAGGCGTCGTCCTCGGCCCCGAGAAACTCGCACAGGGCGGACCCGGTCTCCAGGGTCGCATCCAGTGACTGCGGCTGCACGCTGCTGTCGCTGAGCAAGGCCTCATCAACGGCTGCGCTCTCAACAGCGAGCGCAGCGGCAAGTTCTTTCCTCGTGGGTTCGTGCCCCAGCTGCTGGGTCAGCTCGGCTGAGGCGAGACGCACCTGCTGCCGCAGATCTTGGACGCGCCGGGGCGGACGGATCATCCAGCCGTGGTCCCGTAGATGGCGTTTTATTTCTCCGCAAATGGTGGGCACAGCGAACGCAACGAAATTTGGGGCTCTGTCTGACCGGAACCTGAGTGCCGCTTTAAGCAGTCCCACGCGGGCAACCTGTTGGAGGTCGAACCAATCGGAGCGGGGATTCCAATAGCGGTGCGCGAGCGCGTCAGCCAAGCCCAAGTGGGCAAGAGCCAGTTCTGTACGCTCTTGATCAAGTCGCGGGGCAGTCAGTTCTTGAGCGGATTCCGGCGAAACAACCACACGGAGGGGCTGGGAAACGGCTTGGCTCATGGCGACCACCTGCTTCTTCGGCGAAGTTGACGCCGTTTACTCGACGGCTTCTTCTCCAGAGAAGCAGAAGGGACGTGGAGAAGCAAGGGATTGTGTCCTCCCCACCCGGTTTCAGAGCTGGAGAAGGTCAAAAACGTCAGCAAGAACGTCCTGCACCGCCACCCCAGTGACGAAGGATTCCTCATGTCCGCAGTCCGGGATGGTTTGGGCAGCAGCTTCTGCCGAACACACCGGGCAGCGGGTGTCCCAAGCGATTTGCACCCGATGCTGCGCCCGGAACCAGGGACCGGCGTTCACAACGTTGGGAGCCCAATAAATGGAGGCCGTGGGTACCCCCAGCGATTCGGCGACGTGCCGGGGACCGCTGTCATTGGCCACCAACACCCGGCTCAGACTCAGCGACCCGCACAGCATGCCCAGATCCATCGCGCCGGCCAGCGGAACCACATGGCGCCGCACGGCAGCGGTGCCCAAGAGATCGCGACCACGATGGACTACTTCTTCCACCAGATCACTCTCTTGCCGGTCCCCCACAACCACGACCTGGCAGCCGGTGTGCACGAGGGCCGCAGCGACGGCGGCGAAGCTGGCCGCCGGCCATCGGCGCCGTGGATCGCGGGCTCCGGGGTGGATCAAGACCAGCGGTCGTTCCTTTGAATGTTGCGGGAGGATGGCTTTGGCACGCGCCCGTTCATCGTCGGTGGCGCGCCACGGGAGCCGGTGAGTGGCTTTGCTTGCCCCGGCCAGCCCTGCGACTTCCAAGCCCCGCAGCACTTCATGCTGAAAATACTGGTGATGCACTGTTCTTTCCAGGGGTTGCGCATCCGGGGACCGGCTTCCCACGGTGTGGGTTCCACGCAGCTGCGCTGCGAACGGGTTGGAAAATCGCCCCCCTCCGTGCAATTGCACGACCAGATCGAATTTTTGCTTCCGCTGGCTTTGCATGAAACTCTCCAGTGCGTCCGGGTCCGGCACGCCACTGCGGATACCTTGCGCAACTGGCAGGACGGCCACGCGTGAAATGCACGTGTGGCGGTTTTGCAGGATCTCCGCGTGTGACGGCATGCCCAAGAGCGTGATCTCGGCCGTGGGATATGCCTCCGCCAGGGAGTCAATGGCGGGCATCGCCATGACCAAGTCTCCAATTCCCCCTCCACGGAGAACAGCCATGCGGGAGACATTGCTGAACGGTTCGTGGTCAGGTGGCGGGCCACCATCCAAGCAAGCCGCCCCTTCAGGGCGGGCTTCTCGGGGCCGGCGCCCGTTGGTCGCCTCCGGAGCCGGGCCTGTCACCTTCTCCATAAGCTGTCCCCGGGCGGCGGACCGGGTTCCATGTGAACCACCTTGACGGTGGACATCTCATCAAGGAGTTCGGGTCCATAACCAAAACCTGCGCCGCTGTCCCGGCGCGGCTGGGCGGAACCGCCCGGGGCTCCGCCAAAGACGTGGTTGATTTTCACGGTCCCCACCTCCAGCGCAGCCACGGCCTGGTGGGCGTGGCTCAACCCGCCGGTGAGGACAGTCGCGGCCAAACCGTACCGGCCCGTGGCTGCCAATTGCAGTCCCTCCTCGAAGCTGTCCACCACCTGAACCGGAGCGATCGGACCAAAAGTTTCCTCTTGCATGACGGTCATTTGGCTGGTGCAATGGCGCAGAACGGTGGCTGGGTAGTGACTGCCCGGCGTCGCCGGAACAACCCCGCCGACTGTGGCCAGGGCACCTTGGGCCACAGCATCCGTTACGTGGGCATGTACATTCCGGCGCAGGCGTCCATCCACGAGGGGTCCAAGACTGCCTGCGGCATTGATCCTTTGGGCCTCTGACTCCAAAGCGGAGAGGAATTCCGCAGCAATGCTGCGATGGACATAGATGCGTTCGACGGCGGTGCAGATCTGGCCGCTGTTGGCAAAAGCCCCGAGCGCCGCCTGGCCCGCGGCCCATGCGGGGTCAACACCAGCGTCCACCAGCAAGGGATCGTTGCCGCCATTTTCCAAAATGACGTGGGAGCCTGTGCCGGCGGCAATACGCCGCAGTGCGGCTCCGGTTGCACTGGCGCCCACGTGCGCAATCACCGCTATGTGCGGGTTCTGTGCGAGCAGGGCACCCGCCTTCGGGCCTCCCGTGAGCGTTTGGAGAACTCCGCGGGGAAGGACTTCAGCGAGCACATCCCCCAGCTTGGCGCCAAGATGCGGACAGCGCTCGCTGGGCTTGTGAATCACGGTGTTGCCCATGATCAGTGCGGCGCCGAGGATTCCGCACGCCACGGCCACAGGGTCGTTCCATGGGGTCAGCGCCGCAACCACACCGCGTGGGCCTTGTACAGTGAAATCGGCGGAGGTCGGGTCTCCGCGCAGGCTTTTGCCACGGTGCAGGGGTCCCAGCTGGGCGTATTGCTCCAGGGTGGCTACGCCGGCAAGTATGCCCTCACGCGCTTGGTCAACGGGGCGGCCAGTTTCAGCGTGGTTTAATTCGGCCAGCTCACTGGCATGGTCAGCTAGTGCTGCGGCACATTCCTGCAGAGCCTGGCCTCTGGACTGCGGGTTCGTCGCAGCCCAACGGGGTGCCGCCTCAGCAGCCATGCTGCAGGCTGAGGCGATGTCATCCGAGGTCGCTGCCGCGATCCGTCCCACGGGGGAACCATCTTGTGGATTGGTGATGATCAAGTCAGGTTCCTGCCAGGGGGCAGGGGATGTGGAGTGGCCGGGCTGGTTGGCATCGGTGAGGCTGAGGGGTTCCAAAACAGTGTCCTTGCTGTTCAACCGGCCCAAACGCCGGCGGCGTTTGGCTGTTACTGCAGTCTGTACCCGCCCAGCGCACGTTCAAACAGCGCCAGCTCCTTAACGTGGAGGCAGGAGGGGCAACAGGTCCTCTGCCCTGCCGCCCCTCCTGCCTGAAGAACCCCCTTAGATGCCGCCGGGGGTGGACGCGCCGCCTTCGGTGTCATCCGTGTGGATGTCCTCGGCGTCATCGTTCAGGTGCGATTGGGCGTCGGCCATCTTGTCCTTGGCTGCACCTTTGCCTTGGTCAACCTTGCCTTTCATGACCTGGGAATTGTCACCCCTGGTCTTGCCAACAGTCTCCTCGATCTTTCCGGTGATCTTGTCCTTGGCTGCATCGAATTTGTCGGCGATACCCATTGTTTTCCTCCTGTTGTGATTATTGACGGCTCTGGGCACGCACGTCACCCCTTCGCGGGACGCACGTCCTGGACCATTGTCCCGCCGTCTTCACCGGTGTGGAAGGGGTGCCCGTCCGGGACGGGCTTTGGTCCGTTTCGCCAGACATGTGCGCCCGTTCTATTCTCAGCCGGGATGGACCTCGGGCGATCCGTCCGCGGGGTCGCGACTGAAGTTTGAATTTCGTCGCCGATCCGTCCATGTTGCCCTGCTTTTCCCGGGACGCGCCCACCAGTTATTTAAGGGATGTTCCGGGTCCATTCACCGGGCTGGCTGCTTTAACCGCTTTGTTGCCTCCAACCCGGACAGCCTTGAATATCCATGCCCGGTAGATTGACACACGGGCTAATCTGGCAGAACCATGCTTTTCCCGCCAGCCGCCGCGACACCCTGAATGCCACACAAAGTCCACACAATCAGTCTCGAACCAGTCCGCACTGGGATTGAGAACTCGCAAAACCGCGAAGCTTTGATCCAAGGAGCAGACATGACCACGGACTCCCCTCGCGAGCCCGCCTTGCTGGCGCTGAGGGCATTGAAACTGGGAGATCTGCTGGTGGCCGTTCCGGCCCTGAAGGGGCTCCGTTCAGCATTTCCCCAGCACAGGATTCTGCTGGCCGCTCCGGAGTGGCTGCGGCCAATTGTGGGGCTCATCGACGCCGTGGACGAGCTGGTTCCGCTGCCCGATCTGACGGCGCGCCTCCCGAGCAATCTCAACAGAATCGACACGGTCGTGAACCTGCATGGCAACGGGCCGGAAAGCCGTCGCCTTCTTGACACACTGCAGCCGGCACACCGCTATGGCCATGCCGCGCCGGGCTGGAACGGCGCGGCCTGGCAGCAGGACATGCATGAGCGGGTCCGCTGGTGCAGAATGCTCAAGTGGTACGGAATCGCCGTGGATGCCGACGATGCCTCCATCGCTGTTCCGCGCCGCCCGGCAGTTCCGGCTCGCGCCGCTGTGCTCCATGTGGGCGCCTCGCACGGCAGCAGGCACTGGCCGGTGTCCCGCTTCGCGGAAGTGGCTGCTGCCTTGCAGGAGAGCGGCGCTCCTGTGGTGCTGACAGGCGACAGGAACGATGCTGCACGCTGCGCCGCTGTGGCACAGCTGGCCGGACTCGACGCCGCACAAAATCTGGCCGGACGACTGGACTTGGCGGACTTCGCAGCCCTGATCGCTGGTGCCAAGGTAGTGGTCAGCGCCGATACAGGCGCTGCCCACCTGGCATCGGCCTACGGCACACCCTCAGTGGTGCTGTTTGGGCCAGCCCCCGTGGCTCAGTGGGGCCCGCCGCGGGGGCCCCACCTGGTCCTTACGGACGAGACGCTGCGACGGGGCGACGTCTTCTCAGAAGTTCCGGACCCGGCCCTGCTCGCAGTCAGTCCGCGGGAGGTGCTTAGCGCGGTCGCCGCCCTCGAAGGCGCAAGGGACGTGCAACCCCGGGCCCGTCGGCAGGGGATCAGCTCGGGGCTTGAACAGACCGGGCGCGCCGGCACTGATGGGAGGATCCACCCTTAAATGGCCATCGGCCCGCCACAGCTGGTTCCGCAGCCGTTTCCTGCAGCTCCGCATCCCTTTTTCCTTCCCACACCGGTCATTGAGCGTGCAGGGCAACGCTCAGGCGAGGCCGCGACTAATTTGGGCACAGCGTCTACCGTGCTTGCCGGCATCCTGCTCGCGTTCACCAACATTCCGGCCCATCAGCTCAGGGATCCCGCCGTGCCGGTCTCGTTCCGCTCCAATGCGGTGGATGTGGCGATGGGGCTCATGGCCGGCACCGAGACAGTTCGTAACATTTGCCTGCATCAGAAATTTTTCGGCCCTCCCAAGCATTGCCCGCACGCCGCCGTCGACCCTGCAGGAGCTAGATCTACGCCGAAGCGGCGGTCTGGCTGCTCAAGGTGACGGTCCGGCTGCGCGGCATTGAGCAGCGCATTGAAAGCTGCGGCTGCGTCGAAGAAGCAGTTTTGATTGCGGCCACTGCGGAAAATACTTCCCTGATGTTTGAGCACGCCGCAGCTCCGCGGAGAACCACTCAGTTGAGGAAGGAGCAGCCGTTTGCCGGCTGCCCCTTCCGCAGCCTCGTTAGGTCTGCGAAGGATTACGCCCCAGTTTGAGTGTGGCCTTGCGCGCCAAGCGCTGAGTTATGACCTGAATGACGGATCCCGTTGCGGCTGTGACCAGCGCAAAAACCAGCACTCCAGCCAGCGGGTTTTTCAGGTCGTCAGCTTCCTTGGGCGGTTCGTTCCCTGTTCCCTTGCGCCAGCCCGCGGCCAGGGCCTTGCGGGCAGCAGCACCGGCGGCCAGACTCGCACCCAGGCTTAAAATCTTAATCAGAATCTTCATTGCGCCGTCTCCAGAATCTCGCAGTAACATAGCTGTGCTCTCTCCACTGTTGCGAAAGCGGAGTACTTTCGCAAGCGCCATCTTGTGGTTACAGTAAGAGCAACGGGCCTGAAGGCAGCACTGCCGACTCTCCGGTAAGGTCCCGTCGCCCGCTCCGAAATGCCGCTGTCACGCGGCAACAAGCTCCAACCCAAGGGACCTCCGTCAACCGGCTGTGACCTGATTACCACTCAGGTCCAGTGAGATATATTCTTCAAAAACACACAGCCCCAATCGCAGCACCCAGGACCAATACCTCCAAACCAGACATCGAATCGCCAACGAAGGAGAACCTCGTGAACACCGAAGAAAACGAAGCAGCTGGAACAACTTCCAACCCGCAGCAAGGATCCAAGCAGGCGGAAGGCGGCTACGGCTCCCCCACACCCGAAGACGAGATGCCCGGCGACGCTGCGACCAATCCCGGTTCACCGGATCCTACGTTGCGCGGCCAGGAAAGTGATGAACGGGCGCTTATTGACGATCCGAGCTTGGGCGCACCTGACCGGAACTTTTTTGAGGACGAAGATGCCGGCAGCGACGGCGAGCCCGGTGCCGGCCGGCTAGGCGGCACCGACGATCAGCTCCGGGAGGAGCTGGACCGCTCAGACGCCGATGCCGCGCGCGTTGACCCTGCCGACGAGACACCCCTCGAGGCTCCCTCCACGGATGCCCCGCTGGACGAAGGGAATGCCGGTCCCACAAGCGCTGACCGCGAGTCTTTCTCCTCAGAGCCCAGCGAGGACAACTAGCGCCCGTTCTCCGGCGGTCCTGGCGCACCAGTGCACGGACCGCCGGAGAGCCTTTCGTCGTCGCCAGAGGTGTCGCATTTTGCACACTCCCAAGTGGGCCGGGAAGCTCGGCGCCACTGGAGCTACAGGACCAGACACTCGAGCCCTGTCAAACATCGGCGACGTTTGAGGCAACCGATGTGGCGGTCGCTGGCATTGTTGATCCACTGTCCCTCTGGGGGCAAATTCTGCAGTCGCGTCCAAGCACACCGGATCAACACCGGGAACCAACACAAGCCAGAATAGCGAGGAAAACATGATGCACGACGAATCAAAGGACCCGAAGGCGCCGGCACAAGGCCACCCGAACCACAATGCCGAAACGCGCCCTGATGCTCAGAAAAGCGCAGCGAAAAACCCGGACGAGCTGCCTGATGGGTCCGGCACCGACGCCCACGAAAAAGATTCCGAACAGGGCCAGGAAAACGGGGGACAGTCCTTTGACGCCGGCTGACCTCAGCAGCCGGCCAGTGAGGTGAAGTGGGGGGGGGCGCCCCCGGGCACCGCCCGGTGAAGGTAGCTGGAAAAAAGCGGGCCGCCAAAAGGCGGGTGTGGGGGGGTCCCCTGCTATCACCGGCTTTTGGGCCGCCATTTTTTTTTCTGTCCCTCACCCGGGGGGCGGGCGGGGGCCGCCCCCCCCCACTTCACCTCACTGGCCGGCTGCTGAGGTCAGCCGGCGTCAAAGGAC